>CAKQVC010000024.1 GCA_934277655.1 uncultured Clostridia bacterium | reverse complement strand
ATCCAGAATTTCATACATCGCCTTCGTGCGATCTACTGCCTCTTCCTCACTGAGCGGCGTATACTCTCCTCTGAGATACTGTTCATACAGCGCCGTTTCGTGGATAACAACCGTCGGATAAAGCCTGGCGATCTGCGGCTGCATTTTGACAGTCTCTTCAGCAGAAAAAACGCAGCTTTGCATCGAATCTCCGGGCAGTCCGATCATCAACTGGATGCCCAGTGTAAATCCATATTCTTTAATCAGTGCTGCGCTTTCATAAACAATTTCCGGTCTATGCCCCCGCCCGGATAATTCCAGAACCTTCGGATTCAGCGACTGTACACCCAACTCGATGACATCCACCGAATAGTTTTTCAGGTTATCTAAAATTTCCGTATTAATATAGTCGGGTCTTGTAGACAGGTGGATCTTATCAACAAGACCCTTATCCTTATATTCTTTTGCTATTTTTAAAAATCCGGTCTGCTCTTCCATCGGAATTCCCGTAAAAGATCCTCCGAAAAATGCAATCTCTATGGTTTCCAGATTCATTTGCGTCAGCGTTGAAAGATATTCTTCTATTGTTTTTCGTGCATCTTCCGGTTTGATATCTCCCTGTCGTGCCGTAATTTTTTTCTGATTGCAGAACACACAATCATTCGGGCATCCCCGATGGGAAATGAACACCGGGATTATGGCATGTTTTTTCATTCTTTTTCCTCTTGTTCCGGCAATATCGAAAGCTCTGCTTTCTTCATCCATTCGTTCCTTCGTTCATTTTCAGCGTCTGGTTCCATGGTATATTTCCCTCCGCAAGGACAAAAATGTGCATAATAAAAAAATAAATTCCGGAGAAACTATTTTCAACAATCTTTTTCGAAAGGAGTCTTTCAATATCAATACTATGGCAAACGAAGATACGATCAAATTGCTCCGGGAATGCAATGCCGGCATAAAAATGGGTGTAAGTTCCATTGATGAAATTCTGGATGAGGCTTCAAATCAAAATCTGATGGAAATGCTCATCGCAGCCAAACTGGAACACCAGCGTCTCGGCAGTGAAACCCACCGGCTTCTCAATCAATATGGAGACAGCGGCAAAGACCCAAATCCAATGGCTAAAACCATGTCCTGGATCAAAACCAATGTCATGATGGCCGTCGATGCCGGAGATAACACCATTGCAGATCTTATGACGGACGGCTGCAACATGGGAGTCAAATCTCTCAGCCGCTATCTGAACCAATACGATCACGCCGATAATTCTGCCCGCAAGATCGCCCGCGAGCTGATTACCTGCGAATCCGATCTTTCCAACAATCTGCGTCAGTTTCTGTAATCGGTGACTGGTAATCCATAACCTGCGATTTTCTCGTCCGCATCCTGCAGTTCAGATCAGGTGCGGACCGATTTTATCTATTCCTTTATCTCTGCTTAATAATCCTTGATTAAAAGCAGACTGCCTTTTTTCAGAAAGATCTCAGCTGTTTTTCCGGGAATCACTTCATTGCTGACACCATACTGGTAGTCTCGACAGATCGTTCCGTTTTCCAAGGGATATTTAGCATTTCGAATGGTAACTCCCTCTGCCTCTCCGCCTACATTTACCAGTGAAAAGAAAGCAAAAGAATCTTCCACCCTTTTTTTTCGTTCTTGACCTTCCAGGATCAATTCCATCTCCGAATAATCATCCAGGATGACACCATGCATTCCCGCTTCTTCCAGCATATACAAGATATAAACATTGCCAAGGGTATGATCCAGTCTCTGCCCGATCACTCCGATCAGCAGGAACTCACAAAAGCCCCTTCGTATCGCTTCTTTGACCGCATAAACTGTATCGGTATCATCTTTTTCACAAGGCAAAGTGATCGTTTCTATATCGGTTTCCGGCTTTTCGAAAGAGTCAAAATCCCCGATGATCAACTCCGGCTTTCGCCCTAATTTTTCGAGATGTTTCAATCCCGCATCGCAGTAAACGAAAAAATCGTCCTCACGCAAGCAACTTTTGATCCGGTCATACTCTGTGATCTCCGCCGCTCCTACGATCACGCATCTTCGCTTTTGCTTCATTTCTGTTCTCCTTTCCCCGCTTTTCAATTCCTTTTTTTCTATTTTATGCATAATGACTACCCTTTTACAGAGATTATATCTTTCAAGACTTCCCCGGTCTTGGAAGAAATTGATGTACATATTCCCTGCTTCTCTAAGCAGGGCGGTGCCGGGCATTTAAAAAAGGCTGTGCCTGACGTTCGAATTTTGAATTCCGTTTGCCAAGCGACAGCCCTTTTTCATTCTATATTCTACTTAATAGTGGATCTGCGTCTTTTCGCTCCGGTTCCGTTTTCTGCTGTTTTGCGTTTGCAGCCAAGTGCCGAGCTTTTCTAAAGCATGTTGACCTGCCCCACAGCAATTTGCTCAGGTGCCAGGCTTTCAGTCGAAAGTTACAGCAGCTCTTTTCTGGAAAGGTTGATTCTGTTCTGGCTGTCGATTTCTGTAACCTTAACCTTTACGACATCGCCAATGTTCATAACATCTTCAACCTTTTCTACTCTTTCCTTCGCCATCTTGGAAATGTGCAGGAGTCCTTCCTTGCCCGGCAGGATTTCGATAAATGCACCGAAGTTCATGATACGGGTAACTTTTCCTTCGTATACTTCGCCCACTTCAACATCCTTTGTGAGCATTTCGATTTCCTTCTTACAAGCTTCTGTATTTTCTGCGTTCACACCATAGATGGAAACCAGTCCGTCATCATTAATATCAATCTTAACGTCATATTTTTCAACCAGGCCATTGATCGTTTCGCCGCCTTTACCGATGACGATTCTGATCTTATCTGGATTAATGGTAAGAGAAAGGGCACGAGGTGCATACTTGGACATTTCTGTGCGAGGAGCAGGAATTTCTTCCAGCATCTTGTCCATGATGAACATTCTGCCTTCCTTTGCCTGTCTCAGAGCCTTTTCCAGAATATCTCTGGATAAGCCGTGTACTTTGATATCCATCTGGATAGCTGTAACACCGATTTCTGTACCGGTTACCTTAAAGTCCATGTCGCCCAGGAAGTCTTCCATACCCTGAATATCACTTAAAATTGCGAATTCAGAAGATCCGTCTTCCTTGACTCTTTCAATCAGGCCCATTGCAATACCTGCTACCGGTCTCTTGATCGGTACGCCGGCATCCATCAGTGCCAGGCAGGAACCGCAAGTTGAACCCATGGAAGTAGATCCATTGGAAGATAAGACATCAGATACCACTCTGATGGCATATGGGAATTCTTCTACAGAAGGAATTACCGGAATCAGTGCTCTTTCTGCCAGTGCACCATGTCCGATCTCTCTTCTTCCCGGCGAACGCGGAGCCTTCGCTTCGCCAGTGGAATATCCAGGGAAGTTGTAGTGGTGGATGTATCTCTTTTCTGTCTGTTCTGTGATGCCATCGATTGTCTGTGCTTCGGAAGCCGGAGCCAGCGTGCAGGAAGAAAGAACCTGTGTCTGTCCTCTCTTGAACAAGCCTGTTCCGTGAACTCTCGGAAGAAGCCCTGTTTCACAGTAAATCGGTCTGATCTCATCACATTTTCTGTTGTCCGGACGAACACCTTCGTCGAGGATCATGCCTCTTACGGACTCTTTCGTAATGTTGTATAATACAGCATCAATATCCTTCATGTTTTCAGGATATGTCTCCGCAAAATATTCTTTCGTTTCTACTTCCACTGCGTCCATGTTTTCCAGTCTTTCCATCTTATCAGCAGTGTGAATAGCTTCTCTCATCTTCGGAGTTGCGTAAGCTCTTACAGCCTCATCGATTTCTTCCAGCGGCTTGTAAAGCTCGATATTCATCTTTTCCTTGCCCACTTCAGCAACGATCTGATCGATAAACTCAACGATTCTCTTGATCTCCTCATGTGCAAACAAGATAGCGTCCAGCATATCCATTTCCGGAACTTCCTTCGCACCGGCCTCTACCATCATGATAGCATCTTTTGTGCCGGCAACAGTCATGTCGATGTCAGACACTTCTCTCTGTGCAAGCGTTGGGTTGATGACAAATTCGCCATCAACTCTACCGACTTTTACGGAAGCGGTCGGACCGTCCCACGGAATGTCGGAACTTGCGATCGCAATGGAAGATCCAATCATCGCAGCAATTTCAGGGCTGCAGTCCGGATCAACGGACATACAGGTTGCAACAACAACCACATCGTTGTAGAATCCTTTCGGGAACAGTGGGCGAAGCGGTCTGTCCATCAAACGGGAAGTCAGGATCGCATGTTCTGAAGGACGACCTTCTCTCTTGATAAAGCCTCCCGGAATTTTGCCGACGGAGTACATTCTCTCCTCAAAATCGCAGCTCAGCGGAAAGAAGTCAATTCCTTCCTTTGGTTCCTTGGAGCAGCACACTGTAACGTTTACTACGGTATCTCCGTAGCGTACCCAGGCCTGACCGTTTGCCTGTTCGCAAACCTTGCCGATCTCAATCTGTAAAAGACGTCCGCCAAGTGGATACTTAAATGTTCTGTAATCTGTAAATCTAGGCATTTTTTCCTCCTGTTTCTTTTCGCGCTGCCTCCCTTGTCCGTATGACTCTCGGAAAAAACTCTGTTTTCAAAGCCACTCCTGTATTCCGTAGTTTTCTCCGCGCAAAATCTGTTGCCTCTATGAGTTCTTTCAGAGAGTCACATCATACATACCCGGGCTGCAGCGTTTTTATTTTTTTATTGATTAATGCATCCTTAAAATGTCAGAGCTTTTTCAAGCCTCCAGACGATAAAAGTCTGGGTACCGCTCCGTAAGATGCTTTTGTCGTTATCCCAAGACAATCACATAGTAACAGCTGCCGGATAACAAGAAAAGCGGGGTCTGCTGCCCCGCTTAAATTCACAGTAAATCGACCGCTTACTTTCTTAAACCTAAACGAGCAATCAGAGTTCTGTATCTCTCAAGGTCATTTTCCTTTAAGTATGCAAGCATGTTTCTTCTCTGACCTACCATCTTTAAAAGACCTCTTCTGGAATGGTGGTCTTTTTTATGAACTTTTAAGTGTTCGTTTAAATCGTTGATTCTGTAAGTCAGAATCGCGATCTGAACTTCCGGAGAACCTGTATCTCCTTCTTTTAACTGGTAGTCTTTGATGATCTGCTGTTTGATTTCTTTTGTAATCATTTTTATCTCTCCTTTTCTTTATCCGCCCTCTGCCGAGTTGCCGTCGGAGTGTCGTGCAAGCACAGCACAGGGTAAAATTCTAACAACTAATGATACCACAGTTTTCAGCTTTTCGTCAACCTTTTTTTACAAACCATGGTATGCTTTTGCTTCACGGCAGTCACGGTCAATCTGGGCAGAGAGTTCTTCTATGTTGTTGAATTTCACTTCATCCCGCGTCTTCTTGACAAATTCGACCTTGATCATTTTACCGTAAAGTTCTTTATTAAAATTGAAGATATGGGTCTCCATATTTTTCTTAAAAGTCCCGATGGTAGGTTTCACACCGACATTCGTAACACTTGGATATTTAATTCCATTGTAAATGCAGTAAGTGACGTAGACACCATTGGGAGGTGTTACCATGGTCTCATCGATCATGATATTGGATGTCGGGAAACCCAGCGTTCTGCCAAGCTTGTTGCCAACCACCACTTCACCGCCGATATCATAATTTCTCCCCAGATATCTGGCGCATTCTTCCATTTCTCCTGCCTTGATCATGTTTCGAATCAGCGTTGAACTTACGATGTCCCCATCGATGGATACTGCCTTCATTTCATTCACATGAAAACCATACTGTGCCCCAAGGATCCGCAACTCTTCCGTGTCACCGGCTCCCTTAAAGCCAAAGCGGTAATTGAACCCGCAGATGACTTCCTGTGCATGCATCTTGTCCACCAGAAGTTCCTTTACAAACCTCTCTGGACTCATCGTCATGATCTCTTTCACAAATGGTACATGTACCATGTAGTCAATACCCATCTTTTCCAGCAGAGCTGCTTTTTCTTCCGGATAAATGATATTTTTTACTTCCTTCGTTCCCGGGATCAGATTCTTCGGGTGGGTTGAAAACGTAAATACGCAGCTTTTGCACCCAGTTTCCTTTGCTTTGGAAACGGCTTCCCGGATCAATGCCTGATGTCCCACATGAACGCCGTCAAAATTCCCCAGTGCCACTGCTGTCTGACCATCTATCTTAATTTCGTCTAAACTTTCAAATACAATCATCTTCATCGCTCCTGAGAAAACACCTTGTCTGCCACCAGCTTTTTATACTTCTCACTAAAAAACGCCACACCCAGGAACAGCATGCCGTCTGCAGACTCAGCGTCCTCTTTGTAGATATTATATGCACATTTATACTCTTCCCGGATCGGCAGCACCGGCATCTTATCTTCATAAACCGGGCGAGCCAGAACTTTACATTCTTTCATGCCGATATGCCATCCATCAATGAATTTTCTTCCGGTCTCTCTGTTTACCAGTACCTTGCCGAAGTTTTGCAACGGGAAATCCACCGTTTTCATCATCCTCTCGATCGCATCGAGTCCCGATTCGTCAGCCGTTGAAATGATACGGCGGCCATCTTCTCTGAAAGTCGGTGCACCATAGTTTTCGATCAGCCAGTTTAAATCGATTGCATCTTCCAGGCAGAACCTGCCGCTGGAAAGTCTGCACAGGCTTTCCATGGCTGCCCCGCATCCCAGCATTTCTCCTATATCCTGGCAAATTGTCCGGATATACGTTCCTTTGGAACATTCTACGGTAAACGTTACCTTCTTGCAATCGCCGTCAAAAGAAAAGTCCACAGCATCGATGATGAGACTGCGGATAAATATTTTGCGGGACCTGACTTCTACCGTTTCGCCGGCTCTTGCATATTCGTAAAGTCTCTTTCCGTCCACTCGTACTGCACTGTACATGGGAGGTGTCTGCTCCACAATTCCATGGAACCGTTCAAATGCCTTTCGCACAGCATCCTCCGTCACATTGTTGGTATCCTGCTGCTCCAGCACCTGTCCCCAGATATCCTGGGTATCTGTCAGGATCCCCAGCCGCATGGTACAGCGATAGGTTTTAAAATCCATGTCCAGATATTCGGTAATTCTTGTTGCTCTTCCTATGCAGACCGGCAGAACTCCGGTTGCCATCGGATCAAGGGTTCCGGTATGGCCGATTTTTTTCGTTCCCAAAAGCCTCCTGAGCACACCGACCACATCATGGGATGTCATGCCTTCCGGCTTATAAATATTTAAAATTCCGTCTTTCATTTAAAGTTTTTTTATGCTCTCTTCCAGTTCTTTTTTTACAACTTCCAGTGCTTCCTTCATCGGCATATGCAACGTGCCGCCTGCCGCTTTAACATGTCCTCCGCCACCCAGTTTTTCTGCAATGGCAGCAACATCGCCTTTTCTCTTGGCACGCAGACTGATGCGGATCAGCCCTGGCTCTTTTTCTTTCAGGAATGCTGCATATTCTACACCTGAAATACTCCGGAGTTCCTGGACGACCAGATCTGTTTCTTCTGGCAACGCTCCGGTTTCTTTCATCATCTCATCTGTCACATAAGCAATCGCACCTTTTCCGCCGCCTATCAGTTCCATTGTTCCCAGTGCCTTGCTTTCAATATATTTCCGTTCCGGTCTGACATTTTCGTAAAGTTCCACGCTGACTTTGTTTGTATCCACGCCCCAGTCGAAAATGTCGGTCATGATCTCAAAAGATTTTTTCGTTGTGTTGGAATACTGGAAATTGCCAGTATCGGTTGTCAATGCTGCAAAAAGTGCTTCTCCAATTTCTGCATCCTGCGGCGTTCCCATAGCACGAAGGACTTCGTACACGATTTCGCCGGCTGCAGCCGCCTGATCATCAATGTAATTATACTGACAAAACGCACTGGTTGTGTGATGATGATCCAGGCACATACTTGTCTTCCCCTTCAGGAAAGTTTCTCTTCTTCCCGGAAAGCGGCTCATTTCCCCGCAGTCTACACAAACAGAAAGATCCGGTTCTTCAAGGATACCGGTATCCTTCGTGCAATAGCCTTTGTCCATAAACTGCAGATTCAGTGGAATGTTTTCTTCTATAAGAATGTATGCCTGTTTTCCTGCCATTCGCAATGCCTTGCAAAGAGCGGCACAGGAACCCAGTGCATCTCCATCCATATTAATATGTGGATAGAGAAGCACCGTCTGTGCATCAAGCATGACTTTTGCGATTTCATCAAAAGAATTATTCATCGTCTTCCTCTTCTTGGTCCTTCTGATAGCTGTCAAAATCGATGGTATCCAATATTTCGGTAATATGTCTGCCATACTCCATTGCGTGATCTGGTTTAAAAATCAGTTCTGGAATATGTCTGACTTTCACTTGTCTTGCAATTTCTTTTTTAATGAGTCCCTTGGCGCTTTTCAAACCTGCGAGAACTTTTGCTTCCTCTTCTTTTGCAGCCTCCTCGTCCTTCGTAAAGCTGAGGATCGAAACATAACATGTCGCATAGCTGCCGTCACTGGTTACATCAACACCTGAAATGCTGACCATTTTACCGGCAATCCTCGGGTCTTTAATCCCGCTGATCAGCATTTCGCTTACAATCCTGCGGATTTCTTCTCCGAGTCTGCCCTGTCTGTATCCTTTTCCCATTCTACGCCTTTCTTATTTTCTTTCTACTTCAACCATGTGGAAACACTCGATCACGTCGTTTTCCTTGATATCGTTGTAATTTTCAATACCGATACCGCATTCATAGCCCTGATTTACTTCCTTGGCGTCATCCTTGAATCTCTTCAAGGATGAAATTTTTCCTTCGTGGATTACGATGCCGTCACGAACCAGTCGGACTTCTGCATTTCTGGCAACTTTACCTTCCTGGACATAAGCACCTGCAATGATTCCGACATTCGGAACTTTGAACGTATTTCTGACTTCTGCTTTACCAAGGACTTCTTCTTTGAATTCCGGATCCAGCATACCTTTCATTGCATCTTCCACATCATTTAAGATGTCGTAGATAACTCTGTAAAGTCTGATCTGGATATTTTCTCTGTCTGCAAAAGTCTGAACAGCCGTCGTCGGTCTTACGTTAAAGCCGATGATGATCGAACCGGTTGTTCCTGCCAACATAACATCAGATTCTGTAATGGTACCTACACCTGTATGGATGATCTTTACTCTTACATTTTCGTTATTCAGTTTTTCCAGAGAAGATACGATTGCACCGATGGAACCCTGTACATCACCCTTGATGATCAGGTTCAGGTCTTTGACTTCTCCTTCCTGAATCTGGCTGAATAACTGCTCTAAGGTTGTGCTTGCATTTCTTGCAAGAACCTCTTCTCTCAGCTTCTGTTTTCTGTTTTCTGCAATTTCTTTTGCCAGTTTATCCTGTTTTACTGCATTAAATTCATCACCGGCTTCCGGAACGTCAGAAAGTCCCAGCACCTCAACTGCTGTTGCAGGTCCCGCTTTCTTAATTTCCCGGCCCTTAAAGTCCGTCATCAGACGGATTCTGCCTGCACAGGTTCCCGCTACGATGCTCATACCGGTTTTTAAAGTACCATTTGTTACCAGCAGTGTTGCAACCGGACCTTTATTCTTATCCAATCTTGCTTCGATAACAGAACCCATTGCCAGTCTGTTTGGATTTGCTTTTAATTCCATGACTTCTGCCTGCAGAAGTACCATTTCCAACAGATTCATAATACCTTCGCCGGACTTTGCAGATACTGGTACGGAAATAACATCTCCACCCCAGTCTTCTACCAGAATGCCGTGTTCGGTCAGTTCCTGTTTTACTCTGTCTGGGTTAGCACCAGGCTTATCAATCTTATTGATTGCAACGATGATCGGAACACCGGCAGCCTTCGCATGGCTGATAGATTCAATCGTCTGTGGCATAACACCGTCATCAGCAGCAACAACCAGGATTGCGATATCTGTGATGTGTGCACCGCGGGCACGCATTGCTGTAAATGCTTCGTGACCCGGTGTATCCAAGAATACAATCTTCTGTCCGTTGATCATAACTTCGGAAGCACCGATATGCTGTGTGATCCCGCCGGATTCAGATGCCGTTACGTTTGTCTTTCTGATTGCATCGAGCAGTGATGTCTTACCATGGTCTACGTGACCCATAACCGTGATGATCGGTGCTCTCGGCTTCAGATCTTCTTCTTTATCCTCGAAAAGTTCCAGTCCTTCTTCCTGTTCCTCTTCCTCTACTTTGGCAACGACTACACTGATGCCCAACTCGTCAGCAAGAATGAGAATGGTATCCTCATCAATATTCTGGTTAATATTTGCCATAATCCCCATCTTCATCAGTGCCATGATAACCTGCGAAGTGGATACACCAACCTGTTCACAGAAACCTGCTACCGTGATCGGAGCTGTGACCGCAACCGTTCCTGTTGGAAGTCCTTCCAGAATATCCTCTTCTTCCTCCACAACCTGCGGTTTCGGTTTGTTATGCTTCTTTGGCTTAGACTGTTTTTCAAGAGAACGCTGCTGCATTCTGTCTTTGTTTTTCTTACCCTGACCGCCTTTATCCAGTTTCGCGAATTTGTTTCTTTCCTTATCGTGATGATCGCGTTTTTCGGTATTTTTCTGGTTAGGTTTTGTCTCCATCTTGGATAGAGCCGGTCTGTCATTGCTTCTTCCCTGACGGGATGCACCACTGCGGCCATTCTGACCGCCTTGTCCGTTGCCTCTTCCGCCAGTTCTGTTGTCACGGTCAGTTCTGTTTCCTCCCTGACCCTGGCCTCTGGACTTAAAGTTTCTATCGCCGCTATAATCATTATTTCTGTCTCTACGTTCACCGCGGTCGTTTCTGTCATTCCGATCAGCACGCTCGCCGCGGTTTCCATTTCTGTCTCCATAGCGATTCTGACGTTCCCCGCTACGTTCTGTACGGCCATCTCTTCCACTGCGGTCACTGCGTTCGCCGCGATCTCCTCTATTGCCGTTATTTCTGTCATTCTGCTGACGCTGCGGGCGGTCAGAACGGCTGATGCCTTCTCTTCTTGGAACATCTGACGAAGCAGTGTTTCGCCGTCCGTTTTCTGTTTTCGTTGAGTCTTTAATCTTTTCCACTTCCTTATGATCTGTTCCTTTTACTTCACTATTATTTATCTCAGCTGCTACCGGAGCCTTTACTTCTGCGGCCTGCTGTACAGGCTTCTGTGTTACGGTCTTTGATGCTGCAACACCCTGTGCGGACTGATCCACCTGTTTTTCCGGGGATTTTCCCCTTTCTGCAACTTCTTTCGGAATGACCGGCGTTCCGACTCTGGTTGCCGGAGCCTTGCCTCTGTTCTCCAGTTCCTTATTTACAACAGGTTTTCCCATCGGCGGTCTGTGAGCCGGTCTTTCTGCCTGCGTCATCTGACTTCTTGCCGGCTTCCCATGTTGCTGAGTTCTTACCTGCGTCTTCACTGCCGCTTTTACGGTCACTTTCGGCTCTTCATCCTGCTGGCTATCCGTCTTTTTCGGAGCTGCCTTTACAATTTTTGTTTCTTTTGCATTTGTTTCTGCCATTAGAACACCTCCCTTTCTAATGTTCGCATGATTGCAACTGTTCGATTTCTTTCAAAATCACACTTGCGAAATTATCATCCGTTATGGCGAATATTCCTTTTCCCGAAGTCCCGGTAATCTGGGATATTTCATCCATGGTTCCGTATATTTTATATGGCACCGCATGTTTCTGCGCTGCAGATACCATTTTCTTCTTTGAATTTTCTGCAAGATCCTCTGCCAGGATCAGCAGTTTCACTTTGCGTTTTTCCATCATAAATATGCAGGTATTATAGCCATTGACAATTTTCCTTGCTTTCGCAGCAAAGCCCAGATAACTCATCACTTTGCTTCTCATATCAAATTTCCTCTGCACTTCTCTTTTCGATTTCTTCAAAGAGTGCATTCTTTTCTTCTTCCGTCAGACTTACGTCCAATGCTCTTTCCAGTGCCCTCTTTTTATATGCCATTTTCCTGCATTCCGGGTTATCCCTGCAAAGATATACACCTCTGCCTTTGGCCCTTCCGGTCGGATCTACAGTCAGTTTTCCTTCGTAAGCTGCAATCCGGATCAGATTTTGCTTTTCTCTGGACGTCATGCATCCTGCGCATCTTCTCATTGGAATTTTTCTGTCTTTCAAACTTCCATCCTCCCGTTTTCATCCAGCCCGATCAATCGAGAATCTCGATAATTTCAGGTTCTGCATCTGTTTCAACATCTTCGCCTGCCACATTCACTGTCTCTGCAGTTCCCGGCACATCCTGCACCTCAGTCAGAACAGCTTCTTCTGTCTCTTCAGCTTCCGGTGCAAAATCTTCTGTCTCGGTCTCATCATCAAGTTCAAAGATTTCATTGGCTGCGGCATACTGAGAACGACTCTTGATATCGATCTTCCATCCGCTTGCTTTCGCTGCCAGACGTACATTCTGACCCTCTTTACCGATAGCCAGAGATAACTGATAGTCCGGAACAACCGCCATCGCTGTCTTCTCGTCTTCGTCTTCAATGATGACTTTGTCAACCTTAGCAGGGCTTAATACGTTTGCGATCAGTTCTTTCGGATTTTCACTCCAGTTAATGATATCAATTTTTTCACCGCGAAGCTCATCTACGATCGTCTGCACTCTGACCCCGCGATTTCCGACACAGGCTCCCACAGCATCTACAGTATCCAGCGTAGAATGAACTGCCATTTTCGTTCTGGATCCTGCTTCCCTTGCAATGCCTTTGATTTCAACGGTACCATCAGCAATTTCAGGAACTTCCAGCTCAAACAGTCTTTTTACAAGACCCGGATGTGATCTGGAAAGGAATACCTGCGGTCCTCTGTTTGTTTTTTTCACGTCCATGATATAGACTTTCAAACGGTCGTTCATATTATAATGTTCGCCCGGTACCTGTTCGTTAACGGACAGGATTCCCTCTGTTCTTCCTACATTGACAAACATGGTTCCATTGCTGATCCGCTGCACGGTTCCGGTTACGATTTCTCCCTGTCTGGTAATATAGTCGTCAAAGATCATTCCACGTTCTGCTTCTCTGATTCTCTGCACAACAACCTGTTTGGCGGTCTGTGCTGCAATCCTTCCGAAATCTCTCGGTGTTACCTGATATTCTACAATATCTCCTATTTCATATCTGTAGTCAATATCTTTCGCCTCTTCTAATGAAATCTGCGTCAGATCATCTTCTACATCTTCTACTACATCCATTCTCATATAAACGTTAATATCGCCGGTTTCCTGGTCGATGTCAACACGGACATTCTGAGAAGTTCCGTAGTTTTTCTTATATGCAGACACTAATGCGGATTCAATAGCTTCGATCAATATATCTTTAGGTATATGCTTTTCTTTTTCTAAATCCTCAATTGCCTGGATAAATTCCTTATTCATTTTTTTATATTACCTCCTTAGAAAATTACGGCAAGTCGGGTTTTTGCAACCTGCTCTTTAGGGAATTCCATTCTGTTTTCATTTTCATCTATAATAGTGATGATACCGTCGTGCAGACCTTCCAGTCTGCCCTGGAAATTTTTCTGTCCATCAGCCGCTTTATATAAGCTGATGTCTACGATTTCTCCTGTGAACCGCGCAAAGTCCTTTTCTTTTATCAGCTCTCTGTCCATTCCCGGCGAGGAAACCTCCAGACAGTAGCTCGTATCGATCGGATCGGCTTCATCCAGCAGTTTATCCAGTTTTC
>CAKQVC010000023.1 GCA_934277655.1 uncultured Clostridia bacterium | reverse complement strand
CTTCGGCTAGGCTCCGGATGGAAAATAGCAGACTTGGAACTTCCACAGATTTTTGTGGCAGGAACTTACGGAGAAGGGAGTCCGGGAAGCGTTCATTTGGAGATGGTAGCCGAGTTTGCATGTAAATCTATTCATGAAAATGGTGCACGCGGCGCAAAATATTTTGTCAGTGATCTTTGTGATGGGGAAATACAAGGGGCTGACGGCATGAACTATTCTCTGGCATCCAGAGACTTTATTACAAATATGTTTCAGATCCAGGGGGAAGCAACTCCCTTTGATGCAGCGGTGTTCATGGCAAGCTGCGATAAAGCAATTCCAGCCTGTCTGAAGGCTATGGCACGAATGGATATGCCGGCTGTTTTCATTCCCGGCGGCACAATGCGTCATGGGCCGGGCATGCTCACAGCGGAAATGATCGGAACCTATAGTGCTCAGATGGAGAGAGGAGAAATTGACAGGGACACTTTCGACTGGTACAGTCATCATGCGTGTCCGTCTTATGGTGCATGTCAGTTTCTGGGTACCGCTAATACCATGCAGGTTATGGCAGAAGCACTGGGAATGGCACTTCCGGGGAGCGCCTGCATTCCGTCCATAGGACCATACTTAAAAGAAAGTGCGGAAGCTGCAGGAAAGAGGGCGGTGCAGCTGGTCAGTGAAAACCTGAAACCTTCCGACATTTTGACGATGGATGCTTTTGAGAATGCAATCATGATTCACGCATCAATCGCAGGCTCGACGAATGCACTTTTGCATCTTCCATCCATCGCTTACGAACTCGGACTGGAAATTCGACCTGAGCAGTTTGATGAAATAAACCGGAAAATACCGTATCTGCTTAATGTAAAGCCGAGCGGAACCTATCCGGTCGAGTATTTTTATGCATCTGGCGGCGCCCCGGCAGTTATGGAGCAACTGAGACCATTCCTCCATCTGGATGCTATGACGGTAACCGGAAAAACGGTAGGCGAAAATTTGGACGAGCTTTTCGAAAATGGTCACTATGACCGCTGCACAAAATATTTTGAAGGCACAGGTATTTCTAAATCGCAGGTTCTTTTTACCACAGACAATCCGATCAACAAGGAAGGCTCTATTGCTGTACTGACCGGAAACATTGCAAGAGATGGATCGGTCATGAAGCATTCTGCGGTTCCGGAGGAGATGAAGGAAGCTGTGCTGTATGCTCGTCCATTTGATTCCGAAGAAGAAGCAATTGACAGCATTCTCCACGGCGGGATTCATAAGGGAGAAGCGGTCATTATCCGTTATGAGGGACCGAAAGGATCCGGCATGCCGGAGATGTTTATGACAACGGAAGCCATTGCATCCGATTCGGAACTGTCCAAATCTATTGCATTGATCACGGACGGAAGATTTTCGGGAGCATCCAGAGGACCTTGTATTGGACACGTATCGCCGGAAGCATCCTCCGGGGGAGAAATTGCGTTGATCGAAGAGGGCGATCTGATCGAACTGAGTCTGAAAAATCGGTCTCTGAACCTTGTAGGAACGGAAGGAAAGCGGAGAACGCCGGAAGAAATCGAAAGTATCTTAGCACAGAGAAGGAACCGGTGGGAACAACCGAAACCGCGCTATACGAAAGGAGCGCTGGGGCTCTATACCAAGCTTGCCGTATCAGCAATGAAAGGCGGACATATGGAGTTTTAGGGCGGATTTGAAATAACTGCATCAGATCTTTATGACGAAAATAAAATGCAGACAGATAGAACTTTATAGAGAAAAGAAAAACACCGGCATGATTTCTGATTTTGGACCAGAGTCAGTCGGTGTTTTGGAAAAGAAAAATATAAATTTGTTATATGCCAGGTAGAATTACGTCGCTTCCAACGGATTGTCTTCGCCTGCCTCAAAAGCACGGACAGATTCAAAGACGCAGCGGCACATTTCAGCGACCGCATCATCGGTATAGAAAGCAGTGTGCGGAGAGAGAATCACATTCGGGAAGCTTTTCAAAATCGCCATCTGATGGTTGGTAAGAACTTCTCCGCTGAGATTCCGGTAGTAAAGGCCGGCTTCATCTTCCAGCACATCCAGTGCAGCACCACCGACTTTTCCTGATTCAATTCCTTCAATCAACGCATCACTGTCCACCAGTGTTCCGCGTGCTGCATTTATGATCATCACACCATCCTTCATCCGGGCAAGAGCAGATTTGTCGATCAAGTGGTAATTATCCTTGGTTGCAGGAGCATGAAGAGATAGAATATCGCAGCACTCCAGCAGCTCATCCAGGCTGACGTACTCTGCAAGAGAATCCAGCGAATGGTTTGGATAAAGATCGTAAGCCAGAATCCGGCAGCCAAAACCGTGAAGGTGCTCGATTACCGTCTGCCCGATTTTTCCGGTGCCGACGATCCCGACAGTACAGTTGGAAAGCTCCCGCCCCATCTTTCCTTTAAAGGAATAATCCTGGACTTCCACTCTTTTTTCGATATGGGCAAAGCGTCTGCAGACCATCAGCATCAGCATGATGGTATAATTAGCCACGCTGTTTGGAGAATATTGGGAACGTCCTACACGAATGCCGAGTTGGCGGCATTTTTCAAGATTGATGTGATCCGTGCCGATGCTGCGGGTCAGCAGATATTTTATGCCATTTGCTGCGAAAGCTTCCAGTATCTCATCTGTGCATTCGGAGGCAAGGATGGAAACGGCTTCGCAGCCTTTCACAAGTGGAATATTGGAAAGTTCCTGGTAACCGGGGTAACCGATATAGTCGTAACCATATTCTGGTTTCAGGTTATCAAAGAACATTTTTTCATCAAATTCACGAAGATTATAAATGAAAACTTTCATATCATACAGCTCCTTTATTTTTCGCCGAACATTTTTTTCAGCCTGCGGATGCCTTCAAGAATGGCTTCTTCGCTGGATGCGTAAGAAAATCTCAAATATCCTTCGCCGCCTTCGCCGAAAGCACTTCCCGGTGTTGCCAGGACCTGAACTTCGTTGAGGATATTGACAGCCAGTTCCTGTGATGGAACACCGAAGCTTTTGATATTCGGGAATGCATAGAATGCGCCGCCCGGTTTGATGCACGAAAAGCCTTGAACCTGGTTCAGGCCTTCTACCAGAAGATTGCGCCGTTTTTCATATTCCCTGCACATGGCATCAACAGTATCCTGAGAACCGGTAATCGCTTCTACGGCCGCTTTCTGGCACATTGCAGTGACACTGGAGCCCATGCTTTCCTGAAGAAGGGTCATACGTTCACGGACTGCTTTCGGAGCAACTACGTAACCGATTCTCCATCCGGTCATGGCATAGGATTTCGAAAAGCTGTTTACTGTAATAACAAGATCTTCCATACCTGGAATGGAGCCCATACTGAAACTTTTCTGACCATCATAGATGATTGCTTCATAAGGTTCATCTGAAATAACGATCAGATCATGTGCACGGGCAACCTCTGCGATGGCACGGATATCTGCTTCCGTAAGCACAGCGCCTGTTGGATTGCAAGGGGAATTGATTAAAATTGCCTTGGTATGCGAGGTGATTTTTGCTTCAATATCTGCAGCGGTTACACGGAATCCGTTTTCTTCTTTCGTAGGTACAATGACCGAGGTTCCACCAGCCATGTGAACATATCCGAAATAATTCGGGAAGCATGGAGTCGGGATGATAACTTCATCACCTGGATTAAGAATGGTTTCCATCGTCAAGAGTAGAGCCTGTCCGGCACCGAAAGTAATATGGATGTTATCTTCGGTTACATGAGCCATGCCGTTATAGGACCGCATCTTTTCAGCAAGTGCACTGAGAAGTAGCGGGATGCCCTGGTTGGAAACGTACTTCGTCCATCCGTTTCGGAGAGCGTCACATCCTGCTTCAATAATATTTTCGGGAGTAGGAAAATCCGGTTCTCCCAGACCGAAGCTTACGACGTTGTCATATCTTGATGCCAGCACTGTCATGGCGCGGATGCCGGATGTTGGCATCGATAAAGCATTTTTGCTGATTTCAATCATGTTTCATATCTCCTTTGAAAAGGCAGAGCTGCGAAAGGCAGCTCTGCATGGTTTGTATGGAAATTATTGTTTAATGTTCGAGTTTTCACGTTATTTTTCTTTTGGCAGGAAGTTTGGATCCTGTGGAAGCTGTCCGCTTTGGTACTTATCGCGGATTTCTCTCCATGTTTCGGTACCCTTCCAACCGAATTTATCCGGATCAAAGATCGGGTCTTTACCGGCTTTTTTCTGTGCTTCGAAGTCTTCCAGAAGCTTCTTTGCAATTGGCAGACAGGTCAGCAGGCACAGCATGTTGCCCCATGTGATGAGACCAATACCGACATCGCCGAAGTTCCATGCAGTTGTACTTTTCATAACACCGGCAAGAACAACGAATGCCAGGAAAACGATACGGAGTGCCATTACAGCCCACTTTGGTGTAGAACCTTTAAAGAAGTAGGTTAATGTGGATTCGCAGTTATACATCTGGTTCATACAAGTTGTAAATGCAAAGAATACCAATGCGATGGAGATGAAGTGAGGTCCCCAGGAGAATACAGAGCCGATAGCGGCCTGAACCCAAGGAGCACCAGGAGTTGTGCTGTCTCCTAATGCGGCTGACTGGATCAGCAGATTACCTGCTGCGTCAACGCAGTTAAAGGTATTGGTAAGGATCATGATGATCCCGGTTGCTGTACAAACAAATAAAGTATCGATGTATACAGAGAATGCCTGGATCAGACCTTGCTTTGCAGGGTGAGAAACTTCAGCAGAACCTGCGGAAGGTGTTGCTGTGGACATACCTGTTTCAGATGAGAAAACCGCACGTTTAGTTCCCCAGATTACTGCACTTCCCAGTGCGCCGCCGAAGACTGCTCCCGGTGCGAATGCACATTTAAAGATTAATCCGAACGCAGACGGAATCTGTGAAATGTTCATGAACAGGATAATCAGGGAAATTAAAATATAAGCTGCAGCCATAATCGGAACGACAACGGATGCGAAGCGTCCGATTCTTTTGGAACCGCCAAATGTGATGTAGGCAACTAATGCAGCCATGATAACAGCGGTTACCCATACTGGAATATGGAATGCTGTATCAAGAGCCTGTGCACAGGCATTTGCCTGCAGGCAGTTTTGTGTCATTGCTTCTGCGATAATGAAAATAATTCCGTAGATGATACCCAGGGCTCTGCAGTCAAAACGTTTGCCGAAATAGTAAGCGGCATTGCCTCGATATTCGCCATCGCGTTTTTCTTTATAAAGCTGAGCCATGGAACATTCGACGAAGGTAGTAGCTGCGCCGAAGATGGCAACCATCCACATCCAGAACAGGGCACCGGGGCCGCCGAAGCAGATACCGGTAGCAACACCTGCGATATTTCCTGTGCCAACACGCCCTGCAATCGCCAGACAGAATGCCTGGAAGGAGGAAAGACCTGTTTCAGATTCCTGACTGCCAAACAGCATTTTTACCATAATCTTGATGTGTCTGATCTGTGGTGCACGAAGGACAATAGTAAAGAGGATACCTCCGCCTAAGCATAAAATTGGAAGTGGCGTTGACCACAATATGTCATTTAATGTGGATACGATTGAATTAAAAGCTTGCATAAAAAACCTCCTTGATTAAAATGATAATCGCAATAACAAGCACTATTTTAGCAAGGAGTATGCCAAAAGCTGGAACGCTGATTTTGACTGGCTTTTAACAAAATCTTGTAAAATAAACAGGAAAAAAGATTGTCATATGGGAATCAAACATTGTCAAAATAGACTCAAAATAACTATTGACAAGCAGGCAGAGCGAAGGTAATATGAAAGCATTACAATACCTGGGTACAAACCATGTAGAAGTCAGAGATGTACCGGTCAGACCGCCTGCACCCGGACAAGCAAGGATTAAAGTTACATATTGTGGCGTCTGCGGTTCCGATATCGGCATTTACTCAGGCAAACATCCCAGAGCCAAAGCACCGCTGACCATCGGGCATGAGTTTGTAGGCATTATTGAAGAAATAAACGGCGAAGCAAACGGATACAAGCCGGGAGACCGGGTTGCTGCCTATCCGCTGATATCCTGCGGCCGCTGTTATGTCTGCAGGACAGGCATTTCAGAGAACTGAATATGACGGCAACCAGAGTTTATGAAAAAGAAGAGTTTGGGATGACAGTAGCATATACATCCCGCCTGAAAGAACAGCTGGAAAAGATCATTACCCATGTGATCCCTCTGGAAGAAAGTCAGGATGTGTTTGAACTGATCGCAGACCCCGAAAATCACGCAATGAAGGTTGTGCTCCAATGCAGCAGCCAGGAGGATGAAAAATGATGAATGGAATGAAATTATTTGACCTGACCGGAAAAAAAGCACTGGTAACCGGCGGCAGCAGAGGACTCGGAAAGGGAATGGCGGAAGGCCTGATGGAGGTCGGAGCAGAAACTATCCTTGTCGGAAGCAGTAAAAAAGTTTTCGAAACGGCGCAAAGTTTTTCGACTGCGGGCTTCTCGTGCCGGGGGCTTCAGGCGGATCTCAGTCATGCCGAGAAACGAGTTTCCATGTTTGAAGAGGCCGTTGATCTTATGGGCGGACTGGATATCCTGGTAAACTGTGCAGGCATTCAGCGGAGACATCCGGCAGAGAAATTTCCTTTAGATGAATGGCAGGAAGTACTGGAAACTAATCTGACAGCTGCCTTTCATTTAAGCCAGATGGCAGCGGAAGTTTTCTTAAAAAAAGAAAAACCTTATGGAAAGATCATCAATGTGGCATCCATGCTCAGTTTCTTTGGCGGAAGCACGGTGGCGGCTTATGCAGCATCTAAGGGAGGCATAGCACAGCTGACCAAAGCGTTTTGCAACGACCTGGCAGGCAGAGGCATTAACGTCAATGCGATCGCGCCGGGCTACATGGACACAGAACTGAATGCTGCACTTACTGACACTGAGAATCCAAGATTTAAGGAGATTACCGGACGGATCCCGGCAGGCAGATGGGGAACGGCTGATGATATGAAAGGCGTAACAGTATTTCTGGCATCTTCTGCATCGGATTACCTTAACGGTGTGGTCCTTCCTGTGGACGGCGGTTACTTGGTAAAATAACTGGCATGAAACTTGCTTAATATATATTTATAGTACGAAATCTGCAGTTATATACTGTGATTTGATAAACGTGTAAGAGGAGAATAAAATGGCAAAGTATAAGGTGGTAATTACCGATCGTGAGTATGAAAGCATTGAGAATGAAAGAGAAGTGCTGAGTCAGCTGGATGTTGATCTGCAGGACTATCAATATAAAGATAAAGAAAATATTTTGCGGGTGGCAAAGGACGCTGATGCATTGATTATTCAATATGCAAAAATGCCCCGGGATTTAATTGAGGAATTGGATAACTGTAAAATCATCGCACGATATGCTACCGGCTTTGATGGTATCGATCTGGATGCCTGCACAGAAAAAGGAATTTATGTATGCAACGTGTCAGATTACTGCAGGGATGAAGTGTCTACTTATGCACTTTCGCTGCTGCTGGAAATGGCGACAAGAGTAGGGAAACACGATCAGTGGACTCATGACGGAAACTGGTTTGGCATGCCGGGCAAGCAGCATAGCCTGAAAAATCAGGTTATCGGAGTTATCAGCTTTGGCAGGATTGCCCGTGCCTATATTGAAAAAATCAAGCCGCTGTGCAACAATATCTGGGTGTATGATAATCATGATAATGTAGAGGCAATCCGTGCGGCAGGCGCAGAACCGAAGACACTGGAAGAAATTTATGCAGGCGCTGACTATATTTCCCTGCATTGCCCTCTGACACCGGAAACACATCACATGATCAATAAAGAGGTATTCAAGAAAATGAAAAATACGGCAGTTGTGATCAACGTGGCACGAGGTCCGGTCGTATCCGAGGAGGATTTGATCTGGGCATTGGAAAATCACGAAATTGCAGGTGCTGCGCTTGATGTTATGGAGCAGGAACCGCCGAAAAAGGATAATCCGTTGTTCGGCTTTGACAATGTGCTGATTACACCACATACGGCATGGTATTCGGAAGAGTCACAGGCTGTCCTGCAGAGAACACCGGCAGAAGAGATCGTGCGCGTGTTCAATGGCGAAGTGCCGCTGAACGTGGTAAATAAAGAAATTCTGAATCGTTAAATAGAAATCTAACCAGTATCAAAATGAAAGACTGCACCTTGGTGGGAATGCAGTCTTTTGTTGTATTGCGAAAAAGTTAGTTGCAGATAGATGTGTGATTTTTCTTAATCCTCTTGTACGTCTAAACTGAATTTGCGGATCTTACAGCCTCGAATCTCTTGCACTTGCAAAGGGTGTGCTTATCGGTAAACACAGCTGAGGACAATGTTTAGGTAAATAGTTACAAAGTTAACTCCATAGAAATATCAGATAGAGCAAAATGATTCTGAGAATAGGTTACATATTGAAAGCCGAGCTTTTCATATATATGGAGCGCAGTAACTAATTGATGATTGGAGCATAGTGTGAGCTTATTTTTTTTCACTGTATTGGCGATTTCGATAGCAGCATTCATAAGGCATGTGGCAATACCTTGCCCTTGAGCTTCTTGACGGACTCCTAATTTTAATATTTCGAAAGAATCCTTATTGTTTTCCAGCATTACCATCCCTGTGGCTCTTGAATGCTCATCAATGGAAAGCAGAATATATCCGCCATTTTGTATGATTTCCTCTGGATGAGTGAGCATTTGGATATCAACATCCTCGAGAATATTGTATTTATTGAGCCATTCTAATGAGATTTCAAGCAAATCATGTTTATATTGCGGAGAATATTGAATGATTTTAGGTTTCATGACTTATACCCCTCCTGATATTTATAAAAAGCAATTGAAGATGCGAGGCAGAGTTTTTCTTAATCCTCTCGTACGTCCAAACTGAATTTGCGGATCTTTCGCATGATGGTCGACTGGCTGACCTGCAGCAGCTCGGCTGCCCGGCGGGTGTTGCCGCCACGGGCAAGGGCGCGCCTTACAAGGATTTCTTCCAGTTCGTCCACGGCATCTTCTAAAGGCGGCAGACCGCTGATCTGAAGAGGATTTCCATCCTCACATTCTTCCTCGAATAAATCAAAATCGGCAATGTCCACAGCAGTCAGAATCGTACTGGAACTCAGGATCGTCAGCCGTTCCACCACATTACGCAGCTCACGGACATTCCCCGGCCAGGAGTAATTCTGAAACATTTTTAAAAGCTCTTCGCTGAAAACTTTGCTGGTATGATAGATCCGGTTATAGTTGTATGAAAAATGGTTGACAAGCAGAGGAATATCTTCCTGGCGGTCTTTCAGATCCGGAAGGTGCAGTGATGCCACATTCAGTCGATAATACAGGTCACTGCGGAACTCTCCGCTTTTTATCTGCTTTTTCAAATTCTTATTGGTTGCGGCAATGATCCGGACATCTGTCTTTATCGGCACGTTGCCGCCAACCCGGTAGAACTCACCGGTCTCCAGCACACGCAGAAGTTTTGCCTGCGATTCCAGCGGCATATCACCGATTTCATCCAGAAGCAGGGTCCCCTGATGGGCAGTCTCGAAGAAACCTTGTTTCCCCTTGTTTAACGCACCGGTAAAGGATCCGGCTTCATAACCGAACAGCTCCGATTCTAGTAAGCTGGAAGAAAGAGTACTGCAGTTGATCTTAACAAACGGTTTTGTATTTCTGCGGCTGGTAGCGTGGATCAAGGATGCGAAAACTTCCTTTCCACAGCCGGAAGATCCCAGAAGCAGGCAAGGCACATTATAGGATGAAATCTTGATTGCATCTTGCATGCATTTTTTCATCGGAGGACTTTCTGCGATAATATCAATGTTGGTCGGGAAGTTGATGATCCCGCTTTTTACCTGCGAAGATGTACTCTTCTGCATGGCCAGCTTATGATAAGAATTGATGGCAGTATTATTCAGTGGCGAAAGAAGAAACAGCACGATGCGAAAGTCTCCGGTACTCAGATAAATTGGGATACCGGTAGTGATGATGTCAACACCGGTCTTTAAGTGCTGAAAAGTAGTTACATCTGTGTTTTTGGTAATGACTGTCGGAGTGACAACCGGGGAAAACAGTTCCGTGTCCTTCTCATAGGCTTGTTCTCCGAAAAAATCTTCGTAAGAAAACAAGGTTTCTTCCAGATAGCGGTCATTCAGACAAAGAGGATCCCCATTGGAATTATTAATATAGATCGCATCATCGTAATTCGCAATGATGTTCTCAAACTCCTTGGAAAAAACAGGATATTTTCCGATGTCATGAAGCAGCTGTGAAAATAAAAACTGATTCTGTACGATTACAATGTGGGTAATCGTTGACAGAAAAGCAGAACTGCTGCTTTCCGGCTCAGAGACAGCACCTGTTGCAGGAATCACTTTCAGGCTATAACTGGTTTTGTTCAAAATGACAGTAGACATGATCATGGCAGAGTTAAATTTCAACTTCAAAATTTGTTCGCCCAGCATGTCTGCATCGATGGTTTTCAAAAAATTATGAGCAGAAATGTCGCAGGGGATCAGATGATTTTCTTCGTCGATGAGGAAAGTAAAATGAATGCGGTCACGGATGCGTTTGTTTCGTCTGGTGGTCAGTGCCTGGATCTGTGCAGTCATAAGCAGCCTCTCTTTCTGTGAACTTCTCGCAATGACTGTATAATAGAGCATACAAACAGACATCTGCTATGCAAGCATTGAATGGCAGATGTCTGCAGGATATGGTATTCCTGTTCACTACTTAACAATTCTAAAACGAGTGTACCATTCAGACGTTTATCTTTCAAGCAAAAGTTTTGTGGCAGGCGATAATAGATGAAGAAAGAGCAAGGTTTTCTAAAGTAGAAGTTGGGAGATCGTGCCGGTGCCGGTTATTGATAATGAATGAAAATGGTAACCAGATCTGCAAAGGAACAGAAAGCCAGGGAATACGTGCTGAGGAGATGTTGAAACGCATCGGATGACAAAAAGCATCAAAAAATAGGTCAGAAGCACATAAAACGCATGATAAAAGATGTCAAAATACATCAGATGTGAAAATGCATCGAAAAAATGAAACGTTTATTTTGAAAATCATAAAAAGAATCTTGAAAAATTTAACTGCGATCGAAGAAAGTCCCGCAAAAGAAAAATGCCTGAAACCTAGACAAACCAAAGGATTTACAGATTTTGAGGGGCGGACGGACGAAGTTATAGAGGGAAAAAGATCGACTTGGCATGATTCTTGAATATATATAGGACAACGAAGCTTCATAAATTTCAAGGAACGAGGACAAGATAGATGGACTGGAAAGAATACTATAAGAGCAGAGTGGTAACGGCGGAAGAGGCATTGAGCCAGATCCGGGATGGGGAAACGATTATGCCGTCTCATGCAGCAGCAGAGCCGAAATACCTGACGTATAAGCTTGTAGAAATGAAAGATCAATTTCACGACGTTGGGATTTTGCAGGGGCTGAATATTGGGGATGCTCCGTATGCTGCGGAGGATTGCTACAAACATTTTGTGATCAAATCTTTCTTTTATGGTGCGAATAATAGAAAGTGCCTGCAGGAGGGAAGAGGAGAGACGATTCCGATTCATTTTTATGCACAGCCGGTTGCGATGCGGCAGCACGCAGTTCCTGTGGATGTAGGGCTGATCCAGGTAACACCGCCGGATGAAGATGGCTATGTGAATATGGGGACTTCTTGTGACCAGACGGCTGAGATCGTGAGACTGGCACGGATCACTATTGCACAGGTAAATAAGAATATGCCACATCTTTGTGGGGCTACGAAGATCAAAGTTACGGATATTGATTATTTCGTCGAACACGATGAAGATATTTACGAGCTTCCGTTTATTACAAGTGATGATCCGGTTTCTGAAAAAATCGGTTACTATATTTCAACACTGATCGAGGATGGTGCCTGCCTGCAGATGGGTCAGGGGAAGGTTCCGAATGCGATCCTCAAGTTTTTGGAACATAAAAAAGACCTGGGCATTCATACGGAAGTCTTTTCGGACAATCTGATCCCACTGGTAAAAAAAGGCGTTGTCAACGGCCAGGCGAAGCAGATCGACAAGGGGCGCATTGTGGCAACGTTTGTACAGGGTACGAAAGATTTATATAAATTTGTAGATAATAATCCGATGATCCAACTGATGCCGGTAGATTATACCAACAATGTAGGGGTTATTGCACAGAATGATAATGTGGTGGCTATTAACTCTGCAATCGAGGTAGATCTGATGGGTCAGGTAGTGGCGGACTCTGTGGGAAATAAAATGTTTTCGGGAGTTGGCGGCCAGCAGGATTTCCTGCGTGGTGCAGAACAGTCGAAAAACGGCAAACCAATCATTGCTCTGCCATCCACGGCAAAGAATGACACGATTTCACGTATTGTAGCGGGATTAAAGCCGGGAACGCCGGTAACTACGACCAGAAATGAAGTACATTATGTAGTAACAGAGTATGGAATTGCTGATTTGTTCGGTAAATCCATCAGTGAAAGATCAGAGGCTTTGATTGCTATTGCACACCCGAAATTCCGCGATCAGCTTCGTGAAGAGTTTAAGCAATACCAAAAAGATGCGGGCAGAATTTACTTCTGAACCATCTGAGACATAAATGCAACCTTAAATCCATACAGAAACAGCCCGGTTTTTTCCGGGCTGTTTCTGTTTAGAAAAAAAGCACCCTTTACGAGATATCTTTTAGGGTGTATGATAAATCCTATGGATGAATTTTCGTAAAAAACCTAGCAGAGGAGGCGTAGGACGAGTGTTAAGTAATTTTATCATTGCGGTAGAAGCTGTGTTGCCGATTTTTATCATCATGGGTGTCGGAATGTTGATCAGACGAAAAGGTATGGTAGACGAGTATGATGTGAAGAAGATGAACAAGACCGTGTTTACTGTGTTTTTTCCGGCTTTGATGTTTTCCAATCTCTATGGTAAAGATGTTAAAGGTGCTTTGGACGGACGACTGATGGGATTTGGGGTCGGCATGGTGCTCTTCATTTACTTCCTTACGTTTCTTTTTGTGATCAAAACAGAAAAAAATCATAAAACGCGGGGTGCTAAGATCCAGGCGATTTTTCGGAGCAATTTTGTTATCATGGGAATTGCCATCGTGTCCAATATTTTTAAAGGACAGGATCTGACACTGACTGCGGTCATGATCACAACGATCGTTCCTTTATATAATGTACTTGCGGTGGTTACACTGGAAGTTTTCAGAGGAGAAAGACCGAAGTTTGTGAATGTTATAAAGCAGCTGGCGAAAAATCCGATGCTTTTAGGTGCGCTGGCAGGAATTGCAGCTGTCGTGGTGGGGCTGAAACTGCCGGAAATCATTGAAGACACGATTACTTCCATGGCAAATGTGGCAACGCCGATGTCATTACTTACCCTGGGGGCATTTTTTGATTTTAAGAGCATCAAGAACAGAAAGAAAGACATCATAATCTGCGTGGTCGGAAGACTGGCAGTGGTTCCCTTAATCGGGATTACGACAGGAATCCTGCTGGGTTTCCGAGGTATGGCACTGGTAACGTTGATCGCAATTTTTGCATCGCCGTCTGCTGTTTCATCCTTTCCGATGGCACAACAGATGAACAGCGACTACGAGCTGGCGGGAGACACAGTGGTATTTTCTTCGTTATTTTCCTGTTTTACGATGTTCCTGTGGATTTTCATACTGAAAAGCATGGGATTGTTCTGACAAAAGCATAAGGAAATATCTCGAATAACGGGAAACCATTTCATAACAATAGAAAACACTTGTGTACTGCAACAAAAAAGCAGTGAAACCACTGTACCGAAACTGTTATTTTGTGATAAAAAACAAATAATTTTAAAAAAACTTGATATAAAATCATAAACACCTGTTGACATTAGG
>CAKQVC010000022.1 GCA_934277655.1 uncultured Clostridia bacterium | reverse complement strand
ACATTGCCGTAGGCCGTTCCTACATCAATCGTAACATCGGCGGACGCTACATATTCTGCTTCCGATTCGCTCTGATTTTGAAGTTTTAGTTCGTAAGTCTCGCCTACCACTGGATTGCTGTCTTGCGTAACAACTTTTACTGCAGAATTTACAGCTTTTTCTGATTCAATAACAAAACTATATGTTTCTACAGTCTCGTTTCCGTAAGTATCCTTTACCCTGATTTTCAATGAATGTTCGCCATTCGTCAACTGTCCGGTCTGAAGCAGCACCGTTGTATCTCCCGTCGGATTCTGCGTGATTTCTGCTTTATCCGTACATTCATATCCATCAATGGTCAGCTTGATGCTTCCTGTATCAATACCACTCGCATATTTATCCGTCGCCTTGCTGTCATTCATAGGAATGTCGAAAATCGGCTGAGTGGATTTAATCGTCGGCTTGCTGCTTGTCTTTAAGTCAATTCCGCTGCTTCGTTCAACCACACTATCTATGACCGGATTGTTGATATCGTTGGTATTGGTGCCGTAGATCAACTGTAAATTGTCAATCAGTACATGCCCTTCTTGCTTCACATGGTTCTGTGGCGAAACAATACGTACTGTGTATCCATACTGAATACCGATTGGGAATTTCGCTCCGGACAAATCCGCTTCTACCCAGGTCCATCCCTTTCCTGCCCAGTCTTTCAGTTCACTCCCGGTTATGTTTCCTTCCGCATCGTGACTATAGTAATTCAGATACTGTGTCGTTCCCTTTGGCAGTTTATGCTCGTACCATGTCAGGGCTCCATCTGCATCCATATCATAGTATGCATTTTCTTTCGTTGCCACATCACTTTCGGAAGTATCTGCAATTTCAGTGATTCCTCCAACAAATATCATTTTGATCTGGCTGGCATCATTGTCTAATTCTTTCGGCACATTTAGCCAAAATCCTATTTTTGTCGGCTGAACGACATGTGTATATATCATAGAGGAAAAGCCAAAATCCGCAGCAGCTACCAGAGATTCATCAATCTTCCTGAAATCCCATGCCAACTGCAATGCATGGTTTCCGAACCTTACATCTGTATTATCACTGGCACTTACGAGTTGATTTTTCTCGCTGCCATCGTTGTTTTTAGGCCAGGCAACACCTTTTCCCGTAGTGTCTCTCATCATTAATCGATATTTTTTTCTTTCTCTTAACGACAAGGTATTTCCGCCATTGTCACTGCTGTTACCCACATGGAATGTCCAGTAGTTTTCTGCTGATAACACCTCTCCTGAAATCGGATCCTTATGACCATCTTCAAAATCCATCAGGACATATGGTTCCATTCCAACCACAACATCAATACATCCTGAAATTTTATCGTTATTTTTGATGTTGACCTTAATTTTACCTCGAAAAGAGGTGTCTTTGTCAGCAATAAATAGGTTGTTCTTTAATTCTCCTAAAGAGAACTCTACTTTCTGTGTTTGCTTTATGCCTTTAACTTTGCATACAACACCATTAATCGTCTCATCAACGTCTTCCTGAATATTGTCTTTAAGCAATTCTCCGTTTATATACGAATAGAGTTTTGCTCCAGTATGGGTTATGGTTTCTTCCACGAGGATTTTTGCGGATGATTCCGTTATTCTTCTGCTCGTTTCTTCATAACTCGTTTCATATACCAGATAGTTACCATAATAGACTGTTCCTTTCGCTGTCGATCCTATCTTACCTGTCAGTGGTATCGCCACTTGAGCATCGTATCCGCCCCACCCTGGTTTTGTATAGATTTCTACAGGAACGCTGCTCCGATAGGTCAAGTCTGACTCCTCATCCATGCCCCATTCAAAGTCGCCGTCTTTATAGTTAACTTTTCTGCCCTGCCATGTCGGAGCAAAGCTGAGGTCACTGGTTTCTCCAAAATCCAGAGATACACTGCTATTCGTAAATTCTAACTTATCCGGCCACTGTAATTCTACTGATGTTTGTCCTACTGTCTTTCCGTTGTATTTCAATACGACCGTTGCTGTTCCGGCTTGATCTTCTTTCCCGGTAAATTCTCCCGTCTCCGCATTGATTGTTCCGATTACCGTGTTGCCGGAAGTTTCCCACGTCAGCCCAGTATCTGGGAGTGGAACATTCGCACCGGACTTATCTGCCCCTTGTGCAGTAAACTGAACTTTGCTTCCTGGAGTATAAACTTCCTGATTCGGAGAAATTACTGCATGATCAAATTTATTATCTGACACTGCTGTCGAAATTACCATCAGCGAAGAGGATACGGTACGTTCGTATCCATCAGATGGACTGCAGCGCAAAGTTAAGCCTGCTGTCTGGTTATTATTTTCGATAACATCGCCTGCCCTTTGTGTTGCAAAGGTAGACGATCCTCCCCCATCAAGATTTAAAGCTTCCACACATCCTAAGTCCAGCATGGTCCGAGCAAGCTCCTGTCCTGTCATTCCTACAGACAGAGGGGCTTGTCTTCCATCTACCATATATAGAACTACCTTTCCGTCTGCTTTAATTCCAACCGCAGTTCTCGGATTCGTTGTCGTATCTCCTGTATTGACAACCTGCCCATTTCTGATCAAAATGTATGCACCGCCGATAGCTTCTTTTGTTCCGGCAGGAATATTTTCTGCAGTGTCTGCAATATGTGCAACATTATCTTTATCAACATAAAAGCAAGGTCTCGCACCCTTCTGCACAACAGTCCCGTTCATGACAAGTGTACCTAATGGTTTGCCATTGGACATATCAAAAAAGTCGCCGTTTACAGCTCCGACAACATTTACTTTTCTGACTGTTTCTATTCGCTGTGCCTGCTCGGTTGTTTTTCTCATGCCCCAGCTTTTCCCGGATTTGATCGACTCTATATTATAGTCATTATATCCGGTAATGATTTGTGCATCATCACCGAGCTCAACTTCAAGGATATGTCCCATCTGCTGTGCGGACAGTTCCTTGTTGTTTGTGATATACTCTCTTTCTTTAACACCTGGAGCTACTTCATAAGTTTTATCCGAAATGATCAACTTTCCAGATGTCGTTGCTCCTGTTGCAAAAGCTTCCGCTGGAATCATTGCAAGCATCATAACAAAAGAAAGCACTATCGCTAATACTTTATTCTTTGCCTTCATCTTCAATTTTCCCTTTCCTTTTTTGTCTATCCTCGTCACACGCAACTAGTCATCTATCTTCTCCACATAGATTTCATTCATATTTTATCTATTTAAAATAGATTTGTCAATAGTAATTCATATTTTCAATAGATATGGGCTAAATAAAATATAGTACAATGATATAGAATCGTACTTTATAAAAGCATTATTTATCCCCAAACCATTGAAACGAACTGTTTGTTGAAAGGGAATCAAATGGAAAGAAAAGAGTTTTGTCAACGGTTAAGCGAATTACGGATAGAGAAAGGTGTGTCATCCAGAGATATGAGTCTTTCGTTGGGCCTAAGTCCTGCATATATCAACAATATCGAAAATAATGTTTCCATGCCTTCTATGGATGCGTTTTTTATAATCTGCGATTTTCTTGAGATCACGCCAAAAGATTTTTTTGATGTCGATCAAAAATCTCCGGGAGCATTCTTTGAGCTCATGGAAAAGGCATCTCGTCTCACGCCTCGCCAGCTGCAGTTAGTCAACGCATTGGTGGACGAAATCATTTCAAATTAATGTCAGAGTATTGTTTTATTGCCGCTGCTGATTATCTATTGTCAGTAGCTATTTTTTTAGTTGCAATATAATATATATACTTTTCGTTCTCGCAAGTTTCATATGCTCGCAAAAAAAAGATACAACCACTGTATTGTGATTGTATCCTTGCCTGCTATGTGATAAGACGGATATGTTTTTTAGGAAAATAACTGTGAGCCGTCTTTTTTTACATACTGACATGCCGATATGCTATCTATTACACTCTGTACACATCCTTCGGATTTACTTTGTTAAATCCTGAAACTCCCAGTACTTTTTCTGCGGCTTCGTTATCATCCGTGCAAAGAACCGTCAAGGCTTTTCCTGACTCTTTGCCAACGAATGCGTACATATACTCGATATTCCGTCCGGCATCAGCCAAAACCTTGAGGACAGCTCTTGCGCCGCCTGGTACGTCTTCCATTGCGACTGCTACCACCGGTGTGATGCGGACAAACATGCCTGCATCCTCCAGGGCCTGCTTGCCGGCTTCCGGATTATCCACGATCAGCCTGAGCAGCCCAAACTCCGCATTATCTGCTAAAGATAATGCGCTTACATTGATTCCTGCGTCTGCGACTGCATCCATTGCGCTGCTGAGTGTGCCTGTTTGATTTTCTAAAAACACGTTAACCTGTTTGATAATCATAATAATCTCCTTTCTTCTCCTGCTTTATAATCGCTGTTACAGATTTTTTCCATCCGGAAATAGAAGCAATCCTAAAGGAATTTCTGTATCCCGGAATCTCAGTAACTTGTCTGCTTTTAAATTTTGCCGACACGATTGTCGATCACACGTTTTGCCTTGCCTTCGCTTCGGATAATGGATTTTGGGTTAACAAGGTGCACTTTCGCTCCGATTCCAAGCATGCTTCTCAGCTGAGATGTAATGTTCTTCTCAATAGCTTCGATGGATTTAACATCGTCTGAGAACAAGCTTTCGCTCATTTCTACGTTAATATCAAAAGTATCTGTGTTGTTTACACGGTCTACAATAATCTGATAGTTCGGCGTGATTGCATCACCGCTGACTTTGAGCAGAACTTCTTCGATCTGGGACGGGAATACATTGACACCACGGATGATCAGCATATCATCTGTTCTTCCTGCCGGTTTTTTCATTCTTCTGTGGGTTCTTCCGCACTTACACGGCTCGGAGATCAGTGTACAAATATCTCTGGTCCTGTAACGCATAACCGGGAAAGCTTCTTTCGTCAGTGATGTGAAAACCAGTTCTCCAGGTGTTCCATCCGGCAAAACTTCTCCTGTATCCGGATCGATGATCTCTGGAATAAAATGATCCTCCCAGACGTGCATACCCTGTTGATACTCGCACTCTCCAGACACTCCGGGCCCCAAAACTTCTGAAAGTCCATAAATATCGTATGCTTTCAGCCCCAGCCCTTCTTCAATCTTCGCTCTCATGTCTTCCGACCATGGTTCAGCGCCAAAAATGCCGACTTTCAATTTCAGTTGATCTTTCACACCCATCTCATTGATAACCTCTGCCAGGTTCATCGCATAGGAGGGAGTGCAGCAAAGTGCTGTTACGCCAAAGTCGATCATCGTCTGGATCTGCAACGCTGTGTTTCCTGATGACATCGGAACAACAGTTGCTCCAAGCAGTTCTGCACCGCCATGTGCTCCCAGTCCACCTGTAAACAGTCCGTATCCATAAGAAATCTGGATAACATCATCCTTTGTCAGTCCAAGGGATTCCATCATTCTTGCCACACATTCTGCCCACATGTTCAAGTCATCCTTCGTGTAGCCGACTACAATTCTCTTTCCTGTCGTACCGGAAGAAGCATGGGTTCTTACTACTTCTGACATCGGCACAGCAAAAAGTCCGAACGGATAATAGTCTCTAAGGTCTTTTTTATAGGAAAACGGGATTTTATGTAGATCCTGAATCCCGTGAATATCTTCCGGTTTCAGACCTGCTTCATCCATACGGTTTCGGAAGCACTCTACATTTTCATAGCAACGCTTTACCTGCTGGCAAAGCCGCTGGCTTTGCAGTTCCTCCAGTTCTTTTCTGTCTATACATTCCATCTTTGGGTCTCTGATAGCCATATTTTTTGGGTCCTTTCCTTTTGGCAACAAATTTATAGACCAATTCTATAAGTATAAGGTCGTTTTTTGCTTCTGCTTGTTTTTTCTTTATTTTAATTCTTCATCAGCCTGCCTGATATCCCAGGTCAAACGCTTTCAAGTTGATGTCTAAAAGTTTTGCCGGTACCGTTTTTTTGATAGTATCCACCCAGCGGTTATAAGCAATGTCTGTGTGTTTAGCCATCAGACCAATCATAACTACGTTGACTGCTTTTGGGCTTCCTGCCTCTTCAGCCAGAGCCAGTGCATCCAGTGCCGTTACATCTGCCTTTTCCTTCATTTCTTCCGTAATACCTTCCGGATACTCCATTGCACCTGTGATGACCGGCATCGGATCGATTCTTCTGTCATTGACGATCAACTTGCCGTTTTTTTTCAGGAATGGCAGTGCACGATAGGCTTCCAGACGTTCAAAAGCCAGGATAATATCAGCTTCTGCCTTATCAATGATCGGGGAAAATACTTTTTCTCCGTATTTCACATACGTCACAACACCGCCGCCACGCTGGCTCATGCCGTGTACTTCCGATACTTTTACATCATATCCGCTGCTGATGACTACATTTCCTAAAATTCTGCTGGCAAGAAGTGTTCCCTGACCGCCGACTCCGACGATCATAATATTTTTTGTGCTACCCATTATGCTTCCTCCTTTCCTGCTTCTCCGATCGCATCAAACGGACAAACGCTGCTACAAAGTCCACATCCGTTGCACTGGGTCGGATCGATCTTTACACTGCCATCTTTGCCTGTACTGATTGCCGGGCAGCCGATGGACATACATTTTTTACATTTTTTACACTTGTCTCCGATGGCAAGTGCCGGTTTCACTTTCACACTCTTCAGAAGTGCACATGGATGCTGAGCAATAATGACCGAAAGTTCTTCCCTTTCTGTCTCCTCTCTTACGATCTGCTCAAATGCTTCCAGATTAAATGGATCTTCCACGCGGACATGCTCTACACCAAGCCCCTTGCAGACCGTCACTAAGTTTGCCTGCTTCGTTTCCTCGCCACGTATAGTCTTTCCTGTAGTCGGATTATCCTGATGTCCGGTCATGCCGGTAATAGAGTTATCCAAAATGATGACCGTGCCTGTACTCTTGTTGTACACCATATCCGAAAGACCGGTCATACCGGAATGCATGAATGTAGAATCGCCGATAACCGATACCAGCTTCTTCGCAAAATCTTTTCCTCTCACGGTATTCATGCCGTGGGCGGCGCTGATAGATGCTCCCATGCAGATAGTGGTATCCATGGCATTTAAAGGCGCCAGTGCCCCAAGGGTATAGCACCCGATATCACCGGATACCATCAGCCCCAGTTTATGTAACACTGAGAATGTCGCTCTATGCGGACATCCTGCACAGAGTACCGGAGGTCTTGCAGGAATCTCTTTTTCCTGTACCAGCGTTTCTTCCGGATCTTTTCCTAAAACTGCCTTGCGGATCATGGTCGGTGTGTATTCGCCAAGAAGGGTAAATACTTCCTTGCCGATAACCTCAATACCTGCCGCCTTGCATGTATTTTCAAAGACCGGATCCAGCTCCTCGATAACATAAACTTTTTCACATTTTGTTGCGAAATCTTTTAGGAGCTTCGGCGAAATTGGATAAACCATACCCAGTTTCAGGTAGTTTACCTGATCGCCTAAAGCTTCCTTGGCATATTGATAAGCAATGCCGCCGGTAATGATACCGATTTCTGCTCCGTTATCTTCTATTTTATTAAGCTCTGTTGTCTCCGCCAGAGCTGTCAGTTTCCTGATGCGTTCTTCCACTACAACGTGGCGTTTGATTGCCATGGCAGGCATCATAACATTCTTGGCAATATCTTTTTTGTATTCTTTCAGCGGGAGTTCCTGTCGTTCTTCCAGTTCCACCAAGCTCTGTGAATGGGAAACTCTTGTTGACAGACGTACCAGTACCGGCGTGTCGTACTCTTCACTAAGCTGGAATGCCGCCTTCGCAAAATCTTTGCACTCTTGGGAGTCTGATGGCTCCAGCATAAGAATTTTTGCAGCCTCGGCATAATGTCTGGAGTCCTGCTCATTTTGTGAGGAATGCATGCCTGGATCATCTGCCACGCAAAAAACGATACCGCCGTTTGCTCCGATATAGCTGTCTGTAAATAAAGGATCTGCCATAACGTTCAAGCCAACATGTTTGCAGCAGCTCATAGCTCTTGCTCCTGCAATTCCAGCCCCGATAGCAGCTTCTGCTGCTACTTTTTCATTAGGTGCCCACTCTACATAAACTTCTTCCTTCGGGTACTTTGCCATTTCTTCCGTGATTTCTGTACTCGGTGTTCCCGGATACGATGACACAAAATGTACCCCTGCTTCATAGGCGCCGCGTGCAACCGCCGCATTGCCCAGTAATAACTTCTTCATATTTTTTTTGATTCCTTTCGTCATTATTCCACTTTCTTATTGTTCTTTTTCTGCCTGCTCAATCTGCTGTGCCACAACCTGCTCGCCGCCGTATCTTTGGCGCAGAACTGGTTTTTCGATCTTGCCGGTCGGATTTCTCGGAACATCTGCAAAAATGATTTTGCGCGGGCGTTTATAACGCGGAAGTCCCAGGCAGAACTCTGCCAGTTCTTCTTCTGTCATTTCTTCTCCTGGTTTTACTTCCACAACTGCCGCCGCAATCTCGCCCAATCTGCTGTCCGCAAGCCCGATGACTGCGACATCCTTTACTTTATCATTCTTTCGGATAAAATCTTCGATCTGAACCGGGTACAGATTTTCGCCTCCGGAAATAATAACATCTTTCTTCCGGTCAACCAGATAGATGAATCCATCTTCGTCTTCCATTGCCATATCGCCAGTCAGCAGCCATCCACCTCTGAGAACTTCCGCACTGGCTTTTTCGTCTTTATAATAGCACTTCATCACTCCTGGACCTTTCACGCAAAGTTCTCCGACTTCGCCCTTACGCACTGGCTGTCCCTTCGCATCTGCAATGCAGACCGTCCATCCATATCCGGCTTTCCCGATGGCTCCTACTTTATGTATATTACCCAGTCCTAAATGTACGCAACCTGGACCGATGGACTCTGAAAGCCCATAATTGGTATCATAATCATGGTTCGGAAAAACTTTCAGCCAACGTTTGATCAGTGACGGCGGTACCGGCTGTGCACCGATATGCATCAGGCGCCACTGACTCAACTGGTAATCTTCCAGCTTAATGTCGCCCCTGTCGATGGCATCCAAGATATCCTGAACCCATGGCACAAGCAGCCACACGATCGTGCATTTTTCATTAGAAACGGTCTGGATGATCGATTCCGGGTCAGTACCCTTGAGAAGAACTGCCTTGCCACCTACCATTAAAGACCCGAACCAGTGCATCTTCGCTCCCGTGTGATACAGAGGTGGTATACAGAGGAAAACATCATCATGTGTCTGGTGATGGTGGTTCTGCTCGGTTCTCGCCGCATGGATCAAACTACGGTGTGCGTGCAGGATAGCCTTCGGAAATCCTGTCGTTCCAGATGAGAAATAAACAGCTCCATCATCCTCTTCGGTAATCGTAATATTTTGGGGTGCATGACTGGAACAGTATGCAATCATATCTTCATAATTATCCGCAAAGGTCGGGCAGTCCTCTCCCACATAAAACATGTGATCAATGTTTTTCAGTCTGTCACAGATTTCTTCCATACGTCCAATAAACTCTGGTCCAAAGATTACCATACGGCAATCTGCCTTCTCCAGACAGTATTTAATTTCATCGGCTGTATAACGGTAATTCAGCGGCACTACCACAGCACCTGCCTTTAAAATACCAAAATATATCGGAAGCCATTCAATCGAGTTCATCAAAAGAATAGCGATTTTATCTCCTTTTTTACAACCACGGGTCAGCAGCAAATTTGCAAATCGATTTGCTTTTTTATTAAAGTCCTCCCACGTGATTTCCCGTCTGAACGGCTGTCCAGGTTCCGGCTGTATCAGTGCATAATCTTTCCATGTAATCCGGCTGGACGGCTCGAATTTCGGATTGATCTCCACCAACGCACTCTCGCTCGGATACTGAAGTGCATTATGCTCCAGTAAATCAATAATTGTCATTTTGTTACACTCCTGATTTTTCTTTCCGACAAGCATTTTGTTTTCTCCTCGCAACATCCCTCTCCTTCCGAGCTTTCTTCGATGTCTTCGGGTTTTTTACTTCAAACACTTCGTACTCGTTGGATTTTCTAATTCTTCGGGTTTTCAAGGATCCTTCCTGTCGTTGATTGTCGCAATATATATTTTAACACATCTTTCTCAGTAATTATAGGATAAAAATAAATATTTTCATATGTTTTTAGTGGCATTTCATATTTTTCAGTAATTTCAGTAAACTTCTGATTGCATGAATGCTTGAATTCTCGGGATGAAACAACAATCCGAAACTTGCTCAGCAAAAAAGCGGCTCTTACGAGCCGCCCTAGCGTCTTTATAATTCTCGGACAATGCCGAGAGAATTATATCGAATCTTCCCTGCGGCAATGCCGCCTGCCGCACGCGCGGCATAAAAATCGAAGATTCGTTCTAAATACGCAGAAAAAATCGCCTGTGGCTAGGCGGCTAGATGTCGAGGAGCGGAGCGTACATAGAAGTACATGAGCACCGCAAAGCATCGTAGCAGACAACGCCACAGACGATTTTAGCAAGCATTTTACTCTTCTTCCATAGCCTTCATATTAGGATCCTTGTGAAGTTCACAGCCTGTTGCAGCCTGTAATTCTTCCCAAGTGAAGTCTGGATGAAGTTCAGTTACCCAAAGACCGTCATCTCTAACTTCGATAACTGCCATTTCAGTAATGATCTTAGTTACGCATCTTTCTGCAGTAAGCGGAAGTGTGCATTCCTTTAAAATCTTGTGTGCACCCTTCTGAGTATGAAGCATTGTGATGATAACCTGCGGGCATCCTGCACAAAGGTCCATAGCACCGCCCATACCAGCTACCTTCTTACCCGGTACAATCCAGTTAGCAAGGTCTCCGTTTTCAGCAACCTGCATAGCTCCCAGTACAGTAGCTTTTACATGTCCGCCTCTCACGAGACCGAAAGATTCAGCTGTATCGAAATATTTTACTCTTGGAACTACTGTTACGTAAGTTCCGCCGGAGTTGATGATATCAACGTCAAGGTTTTCTGCTGTTGCAACTTCGTCGATACCTGCGAATCCGTTTTCGGAGTGGCAGGTAACCTGGATATCTTCAGGAAGGTAATCTGCTACCATTGTCGGAAGACCGATTCCTAAGTTAATGAATTCACCATCCTGAAATTCTTTCGCGCATCTTTTCGCGATTCTTGCTTTTAAATCTGCCATTTCTTTTCTCCTTCCACGATAGATTCTACCAGAACGCCTGCAACTGCAAAGTAATCCGGATCGATTTCTCCGATTTCTACTAATTTTTCAGGTGCAATGATTGTGTGATCGGAAGCACCTGCCATAACGTAGTTGAAGTTCTTTGTTGCCTTAGAGCAGTAGTAGTTACCGAATTTATCAGCAACAGATGGTCTGATGAAAGAATAGTCAGCAAACAGAGGTAATTCAAATAAGTATTTCTTACCTTCAATTTCTACAACCTTCTTCGTTCTGCCCAGTTCATCAACTTCTGTTTCCATCGGAGTACCTACACCTGTCGGAGTCAGAACGCCGCCAAGACCATAAGCTGCTGCTCTGATCTTTTCAGCTAAAGTTCCCTGCGGTACTAAAGTATACTTTAAAGTACCTTCAGAAATCTGTTCATTGATTTTAGGGTTAACGCCCAGGTGAGATGCGATAATGTGGTCTACCATGTGGTTTTCCAGTAATTTACCGATACCTCTTGCTGTCTTACCTGCAAATTCGCCTGCAGGCTGACCAACGTCAAGGCCACCATCGTTACCGATTACGGTAAGGTGCTTTACTCCCTTTTCAACCAGTGCATCCATCAGGATTTCAGGAGATCCTGTTGCAAGGAATCCACCAACCATGATCGTCATGCCGTCTTTAACACCGGCTACTGCTTCCTGAGCAGTTTTAATTTTGTTAATCATTTTTTCACCTTCCTGTTAAATATTACATATACATCAATATCTATACTACTGCATTGCGCAAGTTCTGTCAAGATGTATAAAGCTCACTTGCCCGGCATGTCGCAGCAGCCGGGCAAAAAGTTTCTTATCTGTCTGCAATGTTTGGTTTATCCTGCCATCCGCGCTTTTCAACTTCCTGCATGATGTAGGACATAACGTGTTCTGCATATTTTCCAGGACCAAAACCAGCATCATAACCTAATTCCTGTGCAAGCTCATGGGAAATTCTAGGTCCGCCGCAAGTAAGGATAACCTTGTCACGAAGACCTTCAGCTTCAAGCAGTTCTACCATCTTTGTCAGCTGCTTAATATGAATGTCTTTCTGAGTTACTGTCTGGGAAACCAGAATAGCATCCGCATTGACTTCCTTAGCTTTTGCAATTAAGGCTTCGCAAGGAACCTGGGAACCCATGTTATAAGGAACTACGTGTTTAAATCTTTCCAGACCGAAGTGACCGTGGAAGCCCTTCATCTGAATGATAGCGTCGATACCTACAGTATGTGCGTCAGATTCAATAGAAGCACCTACAACTACGATATCTCTGCCAATGTGTTCTCCGATCCATTCTCCGCATTCTACACGGTCCATAACAGTTCCTTCTACCTTTGGAACTTTGATTGCCGTGTAGTCGATTGTCGGAGTTGCAGATCCGTAAATGTTAAAGAATGTATATCCTGTTGTCAGTTCGCAGTAATAAGCAACGTTTGGTTCTTCTAAACCAAGCTTTCTTGCATATTGCTTTGCGCATTCTTCAGCTTCTTCACCGTAAGGTACCGGAAGAGTGAATGCTAACTGAACTTTACCATCATTTAATGCGTCACCGTAAGGTTTCACACATGTTAAATCGACCTGAGTCGTTGCTGTCTTAGTTTCTGCCATTGTTGTGCACCTCCCTATTCGTGATCCATAAATAATTCAATGAATGGGTTGAAGTAGTTTTCGCCCTTTATGCAAACGCCTTCAAGACCATGTCCACCATCGAACGGACGTTTTACGCCGCCGAAAATACCTTTTTCGATTGTAGAGAAAAGACCTTCTTTTTCTACTTCAGCAAGAAGTGCATCTGCCTTGCCCAGAACTTCCTGTGCACGGCTCTGAATGATTCCGCCTTCTTTGAACTCTACTTCATCACCGATGTGTCTGCAGTTGTTGAAGATATACTTAGCATTTTCGATAGCCAGGTATCTATCCTGCATCAGTGGTGTATGGATAGCTTCTGTAAGCATACCTGTCAGAAGCAGTGACTGGTGAGTCCAAACTGTTACCAGGTTGAACAGAGCATCCTGAAGGTGTCCCTTGAAGATGTTTCCTGTCATGAATTTTGTAGGCGGCATGTATTTTAATCTTGCATTCGGGAAGATTTCTCTTGCCATCTGTGCCTGTGACAGTTCAAGCAGGAATCCGTCTTCTGTGTTCGGATCCATTTCGAAAGCATGTCCAAGACCCATCTGGTTTTCCGGAATGTTAGCAAGTACAGCGAACTGTTCGTTGATGAACTGGGAAGCTGTTACTGTATGTGCTGCTTCGATTGCATCGTCTGTAGTGAGGTAGTTATCTTCACCGGAGTTAAAGATGATACCGCAGTATCCGATGATAACTCTGGACATGAACTGGTCAACCAGTGTTCTCTGCATGTTGATATCTCTAAACAGGATACCGTAGATTGCGTCATTCAGCATAACGTCAAGTCTTTCAAGTGCACCCATTGCAGCGATCTCAGGCATACACATACCGGAAGAGTAGTTACATAATCTGATATATCTTCCAACTTCTTCACCAACTTCATCAAGAGCTTTTCTCATGATTCTGAAGTTTTCCTGAGTTGCATATGTACCACCGAAACCTTCTGTGGTTGCTCCGTAAGGAACGTAGTCAAGCAGAGACTGAGCAGTCGTTCTGATAACAGCAATGATATCAGCACCCTGTCTTGCAGCAGCCTGTGCCTGGATAACGTCTTCATAAATGTTACCTGTAGCTACGATTACATAAATGTAAGGTTCTGCGCCTTCACCGATGGTATCAAGGTATTCCTGACGTTTTGCTTTCTGAGCATCAATTTTTGCGAAAGTTTCCTTGATTGCAGGCTTTAAAGCTTCTGCTGCTTCAGCCTGAGAACAAGTCGGTAACTTTGTAATCTCCATTTTGCCAGCCGCAACTTCTTCTGCAATTTCCTGCGGCTTCTTTCCAGTCTGAACGATGGCATTACCAATCCAGTAAGCTGCTCCTGTAGGAAGTGCTCCTGCATCCTTGATATGGTCTACAACCACGTTTGGAAGCGGTGTTTCCAGTTCATCTACACCATCAATACCCAAAAGTCTAACAATTGTTCTCTCTGTAGATACGGTTGTGTGGCGCTCAATAAATTCCTGCATGTCATGTGCAATATTTGCGGCATGCTGACGAGCACTGTCAACGACTTTCGAGTCAAGGTTAAGTTTGCTTTTCATCCT
>CAKQVC010000021.1 GCA_934277655.1 uncultured Clostridia bacterium | reverse complement strand
AATCAGCGCCGCGATCGCCGCCAAAACCAACGCGACCGGAGAAGTTAATGCTGCAATTCCAGCCTGCACCAATCCTGCTCCTGTACGTAAGGCTTTAAAACCACCTGCCGCCTTGGAAGCGATTCCGACAACTTTATTTAGGCTCACTCCAACCTTTCCGACCGTAGACACGACTTTTCCAAACATCATCAGTCCCGGTCCAACTGCCGCCGCCATCGCCGCCCATTTAACAATCTGCTTCTGCTGCGCCTCATCCATATTGTTAAACTTATCAAGCAGCGCTGTTATTTTCTCAACAAACGGTGTTACCGCATTCGCCACCGTATCACCGACTGTGTACTTAAACACATCAAACGATGATTTCAATTTTTCAACCGCGCCGCCGGGACCCGACAGTAATGCGCTCGCCATGTTATTTGCCGAACCAGCAGCTCCATCCAGTCCAGCCGCATATTTCGCAAACGTATCCGGAGACTGGTTGATCAGCGTCATCCATTTTCCCATCTGGTTTTTACCAAATATAGCCGACGCTGCCGCCATCTGTTCTTTATCGCTTAACCCAGCAAAAGAATCATGTAGTTTCTTCTGCATGGTCTGCATATCATCCATTTTTCCGTTGGCATCGAAAAAGCTGAGTCCCAGTTTTTTCATAGCATCGGCGCCTTCTTTTACCGGTGCTGCCAATCTTGCCAAGCCTGTTTTAACTGCCGTCGCACCTTCCGAACCAGATATACTTGCATCACCAAATACATCCGTAATAACAGCCAAATCCTTAAAACTCCATCCAACCGAATCCAACATTGGACCGGCAACCGACATCGAATCAAATAAATCCTGCACCGTGGTATTGGCCTGTGCCTGCGCTTTCGCCAGCATGTCCGCTGCATCATTTGCTTTCAGTCCTTGATCCGAAAACATCTTCAATGCGTTACCGACGCCGCCGGTAACCGTAGCCAGGTCTGTGGCTGTTCCGGCTGCCAGATCCATTGCCGGTGCGATCATATCGGCCGCCGTCGCCGCATCGAAACCTTGGCGGGCGAAGTTAAGCGCCGCATCCGCGGCATCCTGCATTCCGAATACCGAATTGGACGCCGCTGACTTGATCGCACTTTCCAGCGTTTTTGCCTGTGCATCGGTCGAACCCATCGTCTGCTGGACCAGTCTTAAGGACTTGTCCACGTTGCCAAATTCTGACGCCGATGCCGCGCCCAGGCCTACGAGAGGGGCAGTTACAACGGCAGACATTTTAGTTCCCATGCCGGTAATGCTGTCTCCAAATTTTGACACGCTTTTCCAAGCATTCTGTGCTTTTTTCGTGCCGGCAGTCAGGGTTCCGATCGTTTTATTAAAAGACGCCGTAAAATTGTCTATCAAATTAAACCGTACATCTACATCTTTTTTGGCCACTTATCCCTGCCCCCTTTCAAAGATTGTGTTTCTTCAACATCTCTTCAATTTTCCCGGATATAAGCTCCGGATATTTCTCTTGGTACTCCTGACGCGTCCGCTCTGCATAATGCCGTCCCGGAACAAATCCGCCTGTATAATGCCCGTGAAAATCGTATTTTGCATGTCCATTCTCAACCAAATGAAAATGAGGAGCCCGGTTGGTGCTCGTTACAAACGAGCTGATCCCTTCCTTGGCTCCTGCAATTTTCCATTTTCTTATTTTATTTCCGTAACTGCCCGGCATCTTTGCATTAACATCTTCGTTAAAATTTTCTGCCACTTCAAACAGCGCATCCGAAGCCTCTTTTGGATAATCAGATACCAGTTTCTGCATATCTGCTATCAACTCATCCGTGCCATCAAATTCAAGCCTTATCATCACTTTCCTCCATTTATCTTCTTCCGAAGCTCTTTAACGAGTTCGGCTTCCATTTTTGCAAAGGCGCGGATCACTCTTTTATCTGACTCGTGTGCATCAAAATATACCGACGGTGCCCAGTCGTGATTACAAAAAAGATAAAACATCAGTTGGAAATCAACGTCGGTATCTACGAGTTTTTTACCTCTTCATCCGTTTCTTCATCATCTCCATATCCGGAAAGCTCCGCCACCTCTCCAAATACAGAGGTCATTTCTCCACCCGGAAACAGGATCCGTGCCAGATCTGCCGGTGATACGGCGCCGAAATGGCTCTGCAGCTCCTTATCCTTTAAAGACGGCTCCTGCATCGCCTCCACAACAATCAGCGTCTGTGCCTTATAGGTTTTCGCCGGATCCACATTGCCTTTCTTGTTGGTTGCCGTTGCAAGCAGACCTACATAAGTTTCGCCGGACAATGCTTTAATTTTTACACTGACATCCTGTCCCATGAGCTTGGATAAATGCTTTGCGCGTACTTCCTTGGTCGGTACCTCTTCCACAAGTTTCCGGTCGAGTTTCATAAGTGTTTCAATTGATAAAATTGCCATTGTTCTGTATCCTCCTATGCGATAATCGAATCTAAGAAATCCCAGTCCTCAAAAGAGAAATCATAGGATTCTTCCGTTACTTTTCCACCTTCCCAGTCCATCAGTGTGGCCTTGCTGAATTTGCATCCATATAAGACCACCCGCTCCTCGCCCAGGGCATCCGGATCGGCCAGACGCATGATAATTTTGCAGCTGGCAGTTTTTCCACTCTTTACTGCATCAGACATTTTTTTCGCGATGTTACTGCGGACATGATGCAGCTTGATAGAACCTTTTCCCTCTGCTTTTGTCATTTTCTTGCCGTTGATAATACGGCGCGCCATCTGGATATCCGTGTATGTAATATCAACCTCTGCTTTTCCGGATTCAATCTCTCCAAGATAGTCATCATCCAGCCACACCTCTCCATAACTGCCGTTGATTGTGCGGTTTGATTCAAATTCTTTCATACTGCTCCTTTCCGTTGCGATACCGCAACTCTTTTACACATTGATTGTCAGGTTCACATCCTCGATGGCATCAGTAAGCACTACCGTAGCCTTTAAAAATACATGAGAACCGGTATTGGCCACCTTAACCTCGTCATCCGACAGTTCGTCCGGCTTCTTGGTGAATCCATTTACCGTGACCGCTTTTCCCAAGCTTTCCAGATAGGTTCGCTGGGATTCAATGTCAACCTCTGCCGTACCTGATTCAATCACGCCCTCGCTTACAAGTGTCTTGAAATATCCATTGATCGCCGTAATCAGAAGACACTTATTATCGTAGCTGTTTGCATATTTGCCAATATAATCATCCTGGATCGTGGACTGGATATCCGTCTTAATCATATCCATATCTTCAACCAGCTTAATTTTCTTGAAAGAGTCCCCTTTATTCCCTGTCGTAGTCACAAACGACGTAACCGCCCGATCCAGTTTCACTTTCTCACCATCCCATAAAGCGATTAATTTTCCTGCACCTACGGCAGTATCCCTTTCGCTCTTATTCAGACGCGATGTATCACTGAAATCCTTCATCGGTGCGTAAGTTGCCGAGATTGTGATATCAGTTCCCGCCAGAATACCTGCAATTCTCGGTGTTCCCTGCTCCGGTGTGTATTTTTTAACAGTTACCGTCGTATTATTGCCATCGCTGCTTACAGTTTCCTCATACGAAAGCGTGGAGACCCAGTTAATGATTCCTTCGCAATCCGCCGCGTCCGCATTCGGCAGAACCGCCTTGATCATGTTATCGTTCTCGCGCTGCGTTTTAACCCACGAAACAATGTCATTGGTTTTTCCGTCCGTCTCAACCGTCGGAATCGCAAGCCACTGGAAGGTTTCTGTCTCCAGATAACTCAGCATATCCGTATACAGCTGCTCTGCCTCTTCCGTTGCCGGCATCACGTAAACAATCACTTTCAGCGGCGCAGTGCTGTACCCCTTCAAGCAGTCCTTGACGTACTGCTTATTTGCCTCTGACCATCCCGCCGGAATTCCCGTCACATCCCGGATGGTATAAACTTCCGGCTCTCCTTTGATGCTGGCATCTCTGAGCACCAGCGCAACAATTCCTCTTGATCCCCGCTCAATCATGCTCGCTGCCTTTTCTACGAACGTGATCGAAATACTTGGTGATAATAACTTAGCCATTTATTCTCCTTTCGCCGTAAGCTCGGCATGTAAATGTTCCATTATTTCCTCTTCTGGAGGCTTCTGTGTGCTTTCCCACCAGTCCAGTGCAAACGAAATCTGCAAAATATTGTTCTTTTCCCCGATATATTCGTGCGCATATCGATGTACCTGCAGCTGTCTGTCATTCACGCAGAGATTCATCCCCAGCTTTTCCCCTATTTTTTCCGCTTTGAAAAGGTTATCCACCTGGTTGGAGATTCTCTGCACATACGTAATCATGACGCTGCAGGACTTATTCATCATATTTTTCGTCTGCCGGTTTACCCCCGCCGGAATACACTCAACAAAAAAATACGGCGGTACCGCTTTATCCACGGTATCATTGCCGTATCTTGTAATTTCCGGATAGTTCACTTTCAAAATATCATTTACAGTACGGATAACGTCCGCATAACTTACATCAGCCACCTTCCGCCTCCTTTACTGCATGATCTTTTGATTCTGTGCACATGAGTTCTATATAACGGTTGTCTTCCATGAGATTGTTGGGATAATTAACCTGGAACTGCCGTCCTTTGTACACCACAACATCTTTTTCCGTCACATCCGTATACCGAAGTGTAATTTTATACACTAGCTCATTAACATTTTTGTAATATTCAAGTTGCTCTTTCCCTCTTATCTGCCGAATCTCAGCCCAGCAGGACTTGAGTGGAACCAGCTGCTGTACCTGATTACCAAGTTCATCTTCAATCGCCTGATAGCGCATAATTGTAATACGCCGATTTAACCTTCCGGGATTGATTCCTTTAACCTGACTCAACTCTCCGCCTCCTCCTGCTTTAAGCTATATTTCATCTGGAGCTGCAGAATCATGGACTGGAAGGTATACTCGATCCGCTTCTTGACCTGCTGCTCTGACTGCATCAGCTCCCGGTTATCATACATATTCTGCACAACAGACGCCAGGAGAACCTGGGCGGTCGAATCCGTATCATCATACTCTCCAACCGCCGACCGGATAAACTCTTTTCCGGCATCTATCATAGTCCGAAGCAGGCTATCCTCTTCGTCTCCGTCAATTCGGAGGTAACTTTTGATATCTTCCAGTTCCATCACTCATCACTCCTTATGATCCGGATACAGTGGCATCATCCACCGTAATTACACCGTTTTTAAACGCCGCCTTATCCTTTGCTTTGACATCCATACGCAGAATGCCACGGAACAGGGTCATATCCTGCTCATACGCATTGAAACCAGTTACAGATGCCACATTTGATGCCAGAATAGAAAGCTTCTGACGGTCAAAAATCTTAACACCTTCTTTCAGGTCGCCGCAAATCATCGGGATTCCTCTCTTCTTTGCTGTTGTCACATTCGATTTAAGAATAGCGTTCGGAATTACCACCAGCGGAACATTTGTGGCTCCTACAGCCAGCTGATATTTGATCGGGGAGGTCGGATCCATGTTCGGCTTTAAGAGGTACCTGCCGTTCGTGTCTTTTAAAGTATCCATCCAGTTTAAACCATCATCATTTGTAACAATCTTAGATGTTCCAGCAAAAGCAGAGCCAATCGTCACTGTGAGCAGCTTTTTAATTCCATCCAGATTACTTAATTCTGTAGCCGCATCACTCTGCAGGACTTCCAGAATCAGACGGTTTCTTGTGGCAATATCCTCTTCGCCCAGCCACTGGATCAGCGTATTTGTAATATTGGCATCCGAATCTGCCAGCAATTCACTGGTTACCGGCATCCAGCCTGCATATTTCTTGATTGTGTAATCGATTACCTCAAAGGTCGGTCCTGCAACGTTCGCAATCTTTCCGCCCTCAGCAACCTGAGCAAATCCAGTGTGATCTGCTCTCGACTGGTAAGTGCGGCGGCCGCTATCTGTAGATACAGACTCCGTATCTACCAGAGACTCCATTGAAAATCTTGCTTCTTTATAACGGTCGATCTCTGTTTTGATATCATCCGGAACTGTGTAGCCGCCATCCGCATTCGTTCCTTCCGTATTCGCTTTCACATTTTTAAAATAATGACGCGCCGCATCTGCGAACTCATGAACTGCATGATTCTTATTGATATTTACCAGATGCATTCCAGACGGATCTGCGCGCTGATTGGTCGGATCCGCTGTCGGTTCCTGATCCAGAACATCTTTTAACAGGTCAAATTTGTTCTGCATCTTCTGGAGCTCTTCCTTGACCGTCTTTGCTTCCTCCAGCTTTCCGGCATTTGCCAGGTCTACTACTTTCTGTTTCTGTGCGTTGATCTGGTTTAACAGTTTAAGTAATTTCTCATTCATACTTTATCTCCTTTCACACCCCATATAAATCAAGGTCTTTTAACAGATTTTCTTTTTCTTCTTCCAGGGCTTTTTCTTTTGCCTTTGCATCCTGGAATTCTTTCAGCATCTCAGGCGTTACCGCCATCATGCTACACGCATTGGTAAATGAAGGGGCATCTACCGCAACAGCATCCACAAATCCAAGCTCGACCGCCCTTTCGGCCGTCAGCCACGTTTCCTTGTTCATGAGCTGCAAAATCTCATTCTTTGGCTTCCCAGTCTTTACGACATACGCATTTGCAAGTGCTTCATCGTAAGTTCGAAGCGTCTCCGCCATCTTTTCCATATCCTGATGATTTCCGGACACACAGCCCGCTGATACACAATGAATCATCAGCATTCCAACCGGCGATATGGTACTGTGTCCTGCCATCGCAATCACTGAAGCAGCGGATGCTGCCATTGACTCCACTTCGATATCAACATCATTTCGGTTCCGCAGCATAGAATACATTTCCTGCCCAGCCATGACCTCACCGCCTCCGGAATTGATTTTCACCTGCAGGCGGTCGCCCTTCGGCAGCTCTGCCAGTGCCTTCTGGACATCTCCAGGCGTGGAACATTCGATTCCAAACCAGTCATAGATCTCTTTCCAGTCATTTCCCACAATGTCGCCATTTATTTTTAAAACCACTATTCCTTTCCTCCTTTCCCATTCACTCCATATGCCGCGCCGACCGAAGTCAGTGGAACATAGTTACCATTTACAATCAATATATCTCCGCCCTCCTTTGACGGAAGATCCAGATAATGTCTGCCTTCGTTTGGCGTGTAAACGCCATTCTGTATAGCTGAAGTAATCACCTGCATCTGTGATTCAGCGTTTGCTCTCAAGAGGACCTTTTCGTTGAATTTGAACAAAAATCCTTCCGACCGCTCTTTATGTGTCAAACATTTGTAGTTAATCTCCTGTTCATACATCGTGAGCCGAAACAGCATTGTATCAACTAAAAAAGCCAGCTGCTGCGTTTCTGAGTTCGCATAGCTGGATTTCTCGTAATCATTGATCTGATTCGGTTTGACACCAAATGCCGCTGCGATCTGGAGTGCTGTGTATTTGCGCATCTCGTAATACTGAGCATCAGTCAGCTTATAAGTCAAGGGCTGCAGTGTAAATCCAACCGGAATTGCCACCACTTTTCCCGCATTTTTGACTCCTGTAAGCAGGTCATTATACTTTTTTTGCAGCTTTGCCCGGAGCTTATCATCAAGTTCTCCTGTGTACTGCAGCGTACTGGATGCAGTCATGCCGATTTTGTACAGCTCATTCAAGTAGGACTGAGAATATCCAGCACTTCCGACCGTAGTCTTTAGGATGTCCTGCACCGATTTTCCCATAATTCCGTCCCAGGTTAGCCAGGTTTTAAAATGCAGAACACTGTCATGACGGTATACATAGTCCTGTCCGGTCTTAGGGTCTGTATAGTGATAATACAGCTGGCCCTTTGATCCAAATATTCCGGCATCATCCATCAGAACGTCTACGCATTCTGACTGCATTGGCCAGAACCCTTTTACCACAATATCACCGCCATACCGTCCTTTTTTGACATACGTTGTCTGAATCCATACATAAGCATTGCCGTAATGTTCGCAGTTTGCCTCCAGCACTGACCAAAAGGTTGCCGGAGACATGAACGGATTCGGTCGGTGCATCAGCATATCAGCCGCATCGTTAGTCGGTGCCCGAACTCTTCCTCCGCTCTCATCTTCCTGATAAAATTTAAGCGGCATTTTTCCCATCGTCTCAGACAGGACCTTTAAGCATGTAAAGTAGGTCGTCTCGTTGATTGCTTTCGGTTTAGCCTGATCAATCCCCCACCACTCTGCAAGCTTATCAAATCCATTATTCTGGGAGACATCTGCGGCAATCTCATTTCTCATCATCCGTTTGATTGCACTAAAAAATCCCATCTATCCAATCTCCTCTAAAAAACGCGTCACATAATCATTCATGTTCTCTATCTCAAAATCATGATATAAAGCCAATTTGAAGGCAGCCAATGTCGCATCGACCGGGTCAATTCGTTTTGTATTGGCATCCTTATCAATCTTTATCAATCCGTTGCTTGTTCTGGTTACTGCATTTGACATCGAGTAGTTCAGAAGCGGGTTATGCGTATATGCCACATTTCCGGCATATACCTGCTCCCTGAATCCCTGTGTTGCTTCATTTAGCGATTTGTGGCTCTGGTAGACTTCCTCAACTGTATGACCTTGATCGGACAGATCCATCATGATCTTTGATGCATTCGCCGGGTCAAAGCACAAGCATTGTATATCCAGATTGTACTTATCACATTCATCTAGCACGTACTTCATGACAAAGTTCTGATCCACAATCGGCGTATTGGTCAACGTCAAATATCCAAGTCGTTCCCATGCATCATATGGCATCTTATCTTTTATGATGTGCTCCCTCAGTTTGTCGTAGGTCGGAATAAAAGAATGCGTCCATAATACGTATTTGACCACACGCTTCTGCTGTGCATCCAGCTCATCCGACTGATATGGAATAATAAAAGCAACCGATGTAAGGTCAATTTTGGACGACATATCAAATCCTACGTATACGGGCCGGTTCCTGATGTCTATCGGAAGCTCCTTTACTTCGCAGGCCTTCCATTTCTCCATGTTCATGTAGCCATTTTCCTTGGCCTGTACCCACATATTGAGTATCTTTGTTAGGAATGCGATCATCTTTTCAGGAATTTCTTTGGCCACTTCATAGTCTGCCCTGATTTTCTGCAAGCCTTCCGGAAAGAAGGCTCTAATCGGGTTCGCTTTCTTCCAGGTTTCTTCCGAACCAATGTCATCACAAGGCTCCGCCTCGCAGATATCCACAAAATATTCCTCGTTATGCACATCTACATTCGGATCCAGAAGCTTTGTGCAGTAGTCATATTCCTGCGTATAGCATGGATATGTCAAATCTTTTCCGGCCGTTGTAATGATGGAGGTCAAAGGCTCTTTCGTGTTGGAACCAAGGGCCAGGTCATAAAAGTCAGTCGTTGGATGCTGATGATACTCATCAATAATCAAGAAAGCCGGGTTTGTTCCATCACCCGACCTTCCGTCCTCTTTCGACAGCGCCTTGATAAAGGATCCTGTCTTAAGATGCTCAATGCAGTCATTCTTAAAGCTAAATTTAGGACGAATCAGAGTTCCTCGTGTCATCAAATCGCATTCATTGAATACAATCTTTGACTGATCTCTCTTTACGCCCGCCGTATACACCTCGTTGACCTCGTGGTTCTGAGATGATGTTATCGCAATCTCATACAGAGCTTCTCCGGCTTCCATCTGAGACTTGGCATTCTTTCTGGCAACCTCTGTAAATGCCTTCCGGAATCGTCTTTTTCCAGTCTCCCTGTGAATCCAGCCATAAATCTGGCATTCTCTAAACTTTTGCCAGGCGGTCAGATAAATCGGCGTTCCGGACAAGGCTCCCTTGGAGTGCCTCAAAAGGGAGAACCACTTTACAATCTTTTCCGCTCTTTTCTCATCCCAAATGTAAGGGAAATCTGGTGTTCCGACTCGTTCTAAATCGGATAGGAATCTTTGGCAGGCCCACACATGCTTTTTACAGGAAGGGATTGCACCAGAGATGCAATCTTTGCAATACTTTATAAGTTCTTCTTTATTCGTCATCAGAAATCACCGAAGACTCTCTTTAACTCTTCCTCTTCCTTGCTTGCTTTAACATGTGCTGCTTTGAGCTGTCCGTCCAATGTCATTCCTAACCTTCTGGAAGACTCTGCCATATCCCTCCTGGCTTCATCCATCATCTTAATCAGCGGGTTCGGCTTCGGCCCGCTTCTGGTTTCAATGATGTAGGTAAAGTCTTTCTTCCGGACTTCTTTTACCAGATCCATATACCGGCCATAGCTGTTTGCGTAATTAAGCAGATCCGACTTATTAAGATTGCCAACCATGCCAACTTCCTCACGCAGTCTTTTTAGTGCACGCCCGTATTCCTTCCGTGCGGTCGTATTTACAAACTGTGATGCGCTCACATCATCCAGATCGATGCCATCCGACTGCACCAAGGATTCCTCATATTCTCTTTGAGCCTTCTCAGCCCTTGTCCTGTGTTTGCTGCTAATCTGCAGCACCTTTCTGTTATTGGCCATGTATATCATCACCTTCCTTTTTTGACCCCCAAAAGGGAAATTTGCGAAAAGAAGAGGGGAGCAGCGGTCTACGGCTGAAATACCGCTACTTTTCCGCGCCCCCCTGGGCAGCCCAATCAGGAAGCCTCAAAAGCGCTCGAAGCTCCTCTTGTGCTTTCCTCTTCTCCTCATCCGATGCCCTGTAGCGTCCATGCACCTCATCATGCGATGCTCTGGACAAAGGAATGAGATTATCCAAATGCCAGAAGCGATCCGGATCTTCTTTTGCCGGTACGATGTGGTGGACTGTAAAAGCATATTCAATTCTTCCATGCTTCTGTGCATATGGATCGATGCCAGAATAAAATCCCATGACTGTCTCTCTTATCTTCTGCCATCTAGCAGAGTGATACAGCCTCCTCGTTTTTTCTGGCGGTGCATACTCCCGTTTATACCCACACCCACATTTTTCTCCTGCCGGCACTCTTTTTTTACAGTGCGGGCATCTTTTATATATCATCACATCACCTCCCGGCATAAGAAAAGAGCACCCGCTTCCGGATGCCCTCATGTCTTAACTATTCTTTTTCTGTTCTTCGATGAATTCGTTCATCATCTTTGTAATCTGTGCCGCCTGGCTGACTCCTGCTGCCCGGCAGGCTTCTTCAAACTGTTCCACGATATCACGTTTCAACTTAAAACTTTTTGCCATATAGCCGGCTTTCTTCTGGTACTTTTCAGACGCGATCGTCTGGGCGCTCGGATTACCTTTTGGCATAATGTTCCCTCCATAAATAGACCAGCATTTTGATTGCAAGATACCCGGCTCTTGCGAAGAAGAACGCCGCTAAAATAGACAATGAACTCCTAACCAATTCTTTCATTCTTGTCTTATACAGATGAGTGTGTTATTATTGTCTTAAAGGAAGGGCTTGCGCCCCTCCCCGCTACTCAAGTAGCTTTTGAATCATCAGCAGGATGCTTCCTGCAATCAAGTCCTTTAGCAGTTCAGCCAGCCAAGCTTTTATCTTGCTATCGGACTTTTTTCTTTTTCGGCTTTTGCCTCTCATCTGTATTTTACCTCCCTACATTATATATTATATCATAGGGTATACCATATGTCAATATATTTATGCAAAGAAATATTATGTTTTTGCAATAGAATAGCACCCATCTAACGACAGGTGCCATTCTCGAAAGGGTATTTTATTACCATGAACCACAAAACAAGTGGATCGGCGTGTTGCTCCGCCAAACAACCGCCAAATCGGGACGGAAGGACTCGAACCCTCGACACGCTGGATATAAGCCAGCTGCTCTAACCGACTGAGCTATGCCCCAGGGGGTTCCCCGCCGGGGTCACTGTCCAGCGAGGATTAAAGTATATACGGAGGAGTATTCAACGCTCTTGCAAGCGTGTCCGTTGAAGCTGTCAGCTATAAGCCTTTAGCTTCATGATACACTATAACACTTTGAAAACGAACATTGCGAACAAAACGAACAAACTTTTAACTAACATTCATAAATCTTACATATTCTACTCTTACACTATCTCCAGTCGCCCCGCGCCCCATGCGTATAGCTACCTGCTCCCATGTCATTCCTTCAAAAATCCGATACCGGATAATACGCTGCATCCGCACCGGAATCGTATTGATCCACACTTCCACGTCCTGTTTTATCCGCGCCGCTTTCCGCAGACGCTCTTTCAACACCTCTTCCAGGCGATCCTCTTCTCCCGGTTTCCACAACGATGCATACGCAAGTCCCTCAATCCGATACGTCTGCATCGTATATGGAAAATCATGTGATGAGCCTTTGACAATATCCTGCTCCTGCTGCTTTTTTACTCTCCTAATCCTTTCCAACTCTGCTTCTGTCTCCTTGACCTGGGCGCAGGCATCTATGTACTGCTCCAATATCCGTTTGTCCAATGGTACCACCTCCCTCAAATTTTCTTAACTCTTCCAATCTCCCCGATAATACTAGTGCTGTTGCATAGCACACAATTCTCATAAATTCCATATCCAAAGTTTCCCAATTTATGTGTGTTGTGTTTCGTCTTTGCCCTGCCGTTTTCTGTGTTGTCATTTTGATAAGTCTGTTTACTGCTTCCGTCAACTCTTCTATATCCTCGTTTGTAAAGATATGTGTCCCCTGCATAAGGAAGTGCCACATAGTATCCTTTATTCCTTTTGATATATTGCTCACCCTTACCTGTACCCCTTTCCTGTATCTTTATCTCTCGATACGATACGCCCGACCATTTCATACTCTACAATATCTATTCTCCCCGTCAGGTACAAGATCCTGAATCTCGCCTTGTCCCACTCTTCCAGGATGGGATCCGGAAGTATCCGATAACGTCCGGCAATCAGCCGTTCCTCATCGTCCGCCAGCTTGACCGCCGAAATGGAACGTCCTATCATTCTGCCTATTTCTGCATAGGAATAAACTCCCGGCACCTGCTGCCCCATTTGCTCATCATAAAGGCCATGCAATAAATTCATCCTTTTTCCCTGTTCATACGGCTGCTTCATTTTTCATCCATCCTCTCCTGCTGCATAGCCATAGCCTGTACTTTCACACCATCCGTAAGTCTGATTTTGATGATGTCTCAGACCTTAAAAGTATCAACATCGCACTTAATCATTCTTTTTACTTTCATCTTATTCTCCTTTTGGATTTAAAATTCAAACCTATATTTCTGCTTTATGCCAGGGTATTTCTGATAATCTACCTCGCTAAAAAACATATCATACGGTCGTGCAAATATGTCCCCCTTTTTCACAGGTAACCCTATTGACTCGCCATCGTACAAAGCCTTGTATAACACCAGTTTTTCTTTTGTTTCCGTATGCTCTGCGACTCCCAAAAACTCATATGTAAACAAAGCTCCATTTTCTTCGATCTGCTCTTTTGTAAGCATCTCTCTTTTAAAATGTCTTATGACATCGCCTTTCTTAAATCTCATCTTCCGCTCCTTAACATGCAAAATAACAATTCGACCGGCGACCGCCAAAACACTTGATGGCGATCGCCAGTTTCCATTTATCATTGTACATACTGCTATCGCCCTTACCTGCTCCTGTTCCGGTCTATACCAGCACGCCGCCCCGCATTCCGGGCACTTAACTATCTTCCAGCCTTTGCGCCCATTTGGCACGTTTGCCACTAGCGGCATCATAAGATAACCGCCGACTTCGTCCGGTTTTCTTGGTGTGATCTTTATCTTCATCATTCCTTCCACCCTCCCAGCCTCTAACATCTTCTGCAGGGCGTTGCGGGTGTATGTCGGCTCTTCATCAATCAGCTCCGCAATCTCGCTCACGCGCTTCTTTCTCCCATCAAGGAGCGCCTGCCAGATAAGCTCCTGGCGTTCTTTCATGCTTTTCATCGTCCATCGCTCCTTTCAACCTGTCTAAAACATTCTTAACTGTCCCGACGGCTCAAAATTCATCCAGAGACATTCTTCCCGCTGCTTATTCGCCCGGCAGTATTCCATTTTTGTTTCCAGATGCCAGCCCCGAAGCATATCTCGATATATCTCATTGTCATAGCCGCTTATCAACACCGATCCTTTGTGCTGCAAAAGCGCCTGTAGCAACCGCTCATGATCCGCATCACTCATCTCATGCTTATACTGCTTTCCCGTCCTGCTGCTAAGAACATACGGAGGATCGCAATAAATCAACACGTTTGGGTGATTGTAACCCCGGATCAGTGTAACCGCATCCATACACTCTATCTGTACACCCCGCAGCCGATCTGCCGCCTGCGTGACGGCATCCGGCAGGCGGCACCAATCCCACGCCGTATACGCCTTTTCTCGTCCGCACACATCCCTTTTCCAGCCTGTTGGCGATCCAGTCGTCCTAAAACCATAACCTTGATTTGCCCGGATGCAGAGTTTTATCGCTCTACTGTAGGCGTCTACTGGCTCATCTGCTGCCTCATATGTCTCCCTTGCATACGGTGTGTTATAGATTTCCCATGCCAGACGTTCTGGGTCCTTCCGAATGCACTCGAACAGGTTGATAACCTCCCCATCCAGATCGTTGACCGTCTCGATAAGACTCCGGGGCTTCTTAAATAGGACAGCTCCAGAAC
>CAKQVC010000020.1 GCA_934277655.1 uncultured Clostridia bacterium | reverse complement strand
TTTTCTGACCGGTCCAACCAATATCGTTGCAGAAGGAATGGTGCTTGATGAAGACTGTCGGGCATTGATTTAACCTATATTTTACATACATTTAACTTTTATTTTTCTCCCTGTCACGTTACAATGGAATATGTAAAGAGAGTCAAAAAAAGAAAAAGATATGTAAAACAAGGGAGAAACGTAATGGATATTTTTGGAGTATTGCAGCTTGTCGGAGGACTTTGTCTGTTCCTCTTTGGTATGGATACGATGGGAAACGGATTGACGAAAGCATCCGGGAGTAAACTGGAACAGGTTCTGCGGAATATGACATCCAGTGTGCCGCGCGGCGTTCTGCTGGGATGCCTGGTAACAGCAGTCATTCAAAGTTCTTCAGCCACGACGGTTATGCTGGTAGGTTTCGTGAATTCCGGCATTATGCAGCTTAGTCAGGCAATTCCGGTCATCATGGGAGCAAACATCGGAACAACGGTTACTGCATGGCTGTTAAGCCTGTCTGCAATCGATGGCAGCAGCTTGTTCATTCAGATGCTTAAGCCATCTTCCTTTTCGCCGATCTTGGCAGCGGTTGCGATCGTCTTCATGATGTTCCTGAAAGATGAGAAAAAGCATAATATCGGTCTGATCTTGATCGGATTTTCGGTATTGATGTACGGAATGGAAACGATGAGTTCGGCCGTAGAACCATTAAAAGATGTGCCGGAGTTTACCAGTGTTCTGACTATGTTTTCCAATCCTGTACTTGGGGTTGCTGCCGGAGCAATATTTACAGCAGCGATCCAAAGTTCCTCCGCATCGGTTGGTATTCTGCAGGCACTTTGTAAGACAGGCTCCGTTACTTACGGAACAGCCATTCCGATTATTATGGGGCAGAACATCGGAACCTGCGTGACGGCAATTCTTTCTGCTATTGGAGCAAACAAAGGAGCCAAGCGTGTTGCAGCAGTTCACTTGTCATTTAACATCATCGGAACCATTGCATTTTTGGCGCTGTTCTATACCTTAAATGCAGTAATGAATTTCGGGTTTATGGGAGACCGGGTCGATCCGGCAAACATTGCCATCATTCATAGCATTTTCAATATATTTTCAACCTGTCTGCTGCTTCCATTCTATAAGCAGCTGGAAAAACTGGCAAATTTCCTGGTAAAGGATGAAAAAAAAGAAAAAGCCACAGACGAAACGTTAAGTCTTTTGGACGAGAGATTTCTGGAAACACCTTCTGTTGCTGCCGGCCAGTGCCAGCTAGTTGCAACGAAAATGGCAGATATGGCACAGGAATGTATTTTTTCTGCAATGCATCTGTTTGAAACCTATTCAGAAGAGGAAGTCACACATGTAAAGCAGATTGAAAAGAAAATTGATAAATACGAGGACGTATTAGGCGACTATATTATTAAGCTGGAACAAAAAAATCTTACGGCACAGGACAGCCGTGTGGTAAACATGATTCTTCATAATATCGGAGATCTGGAACGAATTTCAGACCATGCGAGAAACCTTGCGGAAAGTGCAGAAGAGCTGAACGAAAAAAATCTGGAATTTTCCCCGGCTGCAAAAAGAGAAATTGCGGTTTATATGAATGCAGTCAGAGAAATTGTAACCATGGCGACAGATTCCTTTATCCGTGCAGACAGCAGTTTGGCATCGGAGGTTGAACCTTTGGAGGAAGTCATTGATGTCATTCATGCAGACGTGAAAAACCGCCATATTGAACGATTAAAAAAAGGTCAGTGTACCATTGAACTTGGATTCATTCTTTCCGATATGGGAACGAATCTGGAAAGAGTTGCCGACCATTGTTCCAATCTTGCAGTATGTGTGATCGAAACCTCCAGAAATGAATTCGATATGCACAAGTATGTAATCCGATTGAAAAAATATGACAGAGAAAGCTTTGAAGAAAAGGTGCGTACTTATGAAAAGAAATATGCCCTTCCGGAACCTCTGTAATTACAGATTCGCAGAGAAAAAATCAACGATTTCTCCCATCAGATAGTTTTTTAATTCGGAAGTTTTATAGCTCATTTCATAGCCGTGGTAATTGTTGGTCGTAACCTCAATAACACGGCTGTTTTCATATGCGGCGGCACATTCTTTGCTGGTATCAGGAGAAACAACATAATCCAGAGTATTGCAAATGACCAGAACCGGTTTGTTTCCAAACTGATAGCCATAGTCACATGGATTATATTCTTCGAATTCGCGAAACCACTCAGGGCTTAGCTTGAGCCCTTGATACGATATTGCACCGGCAGCCTCCGCTTGCTTTTTCAGCTTTTCCCATGCTTGACGCCCGCCTGCATAATCGATCATGGCGGTTTCATTTCCGGCGGGAGCGACCATAGCAAGTGCTCGATAGTTATAACCGCCGTAATTTTCATTCGCCATCGTCATAACCACTCTTCCGCCCATGCTGCGGGCATACAATCCAATCCGCCCGGCGTCGATTTCAAAATGACCTCGTGCATAACCAATTGCAGCAAGCATATCATCTTTCATAGAATTTAAATCATAGCATCCAGTCTTTTTGGCATCTGGATCTGGTGCAACTCTTGGATTGAAATCCATACGGATTGCTGCAGTTCCGGAAGCTGCCAGCCTCTGCGAAAGTTCCCGGGCACCTCCGCTGTTCAGATTGCCTTTAAAACCGTGTCCAATCACCACCAGGGGCATTGCACCCTCATATTTTTTCGGATAGATCATCTCGGCATAGGTGTAAGTACCGTCCTTCCTTTCCAAAAACACATCCTGCACACCTGTCTTATATTCTTTCTTTTCTTCGCAAAATATTCCGCCAAGGTCGTTTTCCTTCAGAATATAGCTTTCAACACTGTAAAGAACACCGACAACAACCAAAGCAGCAATGGTTAAAATGAGAAACCTGGACAGATGTTTTTTGCGAGGTGAGAAGGCCGGTGGATCTGAAGAACTTTCAGATGTATTTTTTGTGTGCAGGAATCTGGTTTTCATGGCAGCATATCTCCTTCCCTGTAATTTTTTTAAGACTTATCAAACTAAAAAATGTCTGACAGATCAAAAGACAAGCACTGCATAGATCAGCGGGATCTGAATATGATCATATCTTCTCCTACTATTATAATCGAATTCCATGGAAGCTGCAAATCTTCTTTAAATCGTGTTTTGCTCCCCTGAAAATCCGGTACCATGAGGGAGGCAATTTTTCCATTTCGTTCATCGAAAATAATTTCTGCATCCCAGAGACGGCCGTGCATGCTGCCGTTTGCAATGTCTACAATTTCTTTATCGCCGATTTCGCTTAAAAGCATAAACAAAAGCTCCTTTACACATAATAAGGGTAATTTTGTAATGCTATTTTACGAGGAAAGGAATTAAAATATGATTAACGAAAACGAAAAGGAAAAGGACGAAAAAAGCCAGACTGCGGGCGATGCTGCCGAGATGATAAAAGAACTGGGTCTTTTGACCGGAGGAACAGAATTTAAGAGTGAACTTCAGTATATCAGTATTATCGGAAGTATAGAGGGACATTCCGTACTTCCGCAAGACAACAAAACGACCAAATACGAGCATTTGATCCCGGAATTGATTGCCGTGGAAGAAAATCCATCCATCAAAGGTCTACTGTTGATCCTGAACACCGTAGGTGGAGATGTGGAGGCTGGGCTGGCATTGTCAGAGCTGGTTGCGGGAATATCCAAACCGACAGTCTCGCTGGTCATCGGTGGTGGTCACAGCATCGGCATTCCTCTGGCGGTATCAGCAGATTATTCGTTCGTAGCAAAATCTGCAACCATGACTTTACATCCGATCCGGACAAGCGGAACCTTGATCACGGCAGAACCGACATTTGAATATATGAAAAAAACACAGGAGCGGGTGGTAGATTTCATCGTTGAACATTCACAGGCATCACGCAGGCAGATTGAAGAAAAAATGAACTGTACTTCCAATATGGCTAACGATGTCGGAACGCTTCTGTTTGGGCCGGAGGCGGCGGCCATGGGATTGATAGACAAAGTAGGAAATCTGAGCAGTGCCTTGAAAAAATTACGGGAACTCATAGCATTCCACGAATGATGAAATGGAAAAATAAGAGGGATATTAGATAAAATTTACTAGGAAAATATTAATAAAATGTAAAATAATTCTTGACAATCAGCGGAACGTATTGTAAATTATAACTGTAAATATATAACAGCTATAGAGGTGGGATATGAAAAAGATCAGACTGACCATTGACACAAGAGAATCCGCTTATGGCAGACAATTGGCAAAAGGGCTTGCGATAACAGGAAAACATCTTTTTATAACCATGGCGGATCATGAAGCTTTTGCGGATCCTTCAGATAATTCGCATCATGCAAAGCTGTGTCGTGTAGCAGAACACTGGGAAGGCGATGTTTATCTGACAGACCGGATCTATATGGCAGAAAGAATCGGAAGGAAAGCGATACTTCTGATGCAGGGAAAAGAAATGGAATATACGGGTGTTTTTACTGATGAAGCAGCGGTGCAGCCCAAAGCTGCTGAGACTTACCGCAGACTGGATTCCATGGCAGCTCTGCGGGAAATTTATCGTATGATCGTGGATGTTTATCAGACAGAACAAGGCTGTTTTGTCCCGGGAGCAAAGGGAAAAAGTATGCTTTATGGTTTCCTGCCTGCGACAGGCGGATGCGGAGCAACGGCTTTAGCAATTACCTTTGGCAGGATTCTGGCAGGCAGAGACAGTGAGAGAGTTTTGTATATCCAGCAAGGAAGCCGGACGGGTAAAGATAAGGGATATTCCCTTTATTTTGAAGGAGAAAAAATGCCGCTTCGACCGTCAAGGGAATTGGGGTTTCTATTGCTGGAAGGAAAATGTTTCTGCATTGAAAATTATATGGCAGAAGATCGCTATGGACTTTTTTATTTAAGAATTCAAAGCGGCATAGAACAGCTTCTGCGATATCTGGAAAAGGAGAATGCCTTTTCATCGATCATCCTGGATGGAAAAGGATGCGATGAAAATGTAGCCCTGCATAAAGTCTTTTATGTCCTGAACGGGCAGGATTGCAGGACGGAATTTCTGCTTCAAAATGCAAAAAAGGAAACGGAAGAAGATCCGGATAGGATCATATTGCTTAATCAGTGTGGATGTTTTAAAGAGACAGAAAACCTGTTTTGGCTTCCCAGAGATGAAGAAAGTTTTCGCTGCGAAGAAAACCATGTAGAAATTTCCATGCATATGGCGTTTGCCAGAGCAATGCGGATCGTGGCGAAAGAGGCAGTGCAATGACAGCATGGGAAACAAAAAGAATAACAGAAGAAAGCAGGACTGCCAGCATGCAGCAGTTTTGCATAGAAAAGATGAAAGAAGTCAGGAAGCGGTTTGCGCAGCAGCTTCAACTTAATGATGAAAAAGCAAGAGAAATGATTATCGAGATCATATTTGATGATCCGAAAACGGCAATGTTTTCTACAGAAGAACTGAATATGATCGTAGATAAAATTTTCTTTAAAACCAGATCAAAACAAGGCATTCTTACGCCGCTGATCGAAGATCCTGAGATCTCGGAAATTATGGTAAACGGACCGGAACATATTTTTATTGAGAAAAAAGGGCAAATTGTAAAAAGCAACCTTGCGTTTGATTCGCGGAATGAGATGGAAGACGTCATGAGAGCAATTGTTGGCGAAGTCCACAGAGAAATCAATGAACGGAATCCGATCGTGGATGCGAGACTGGAAAATGGATCCAGGGTAAATGGAGTTTATTATAACGTTGCAATTAATGGGCCTATTCTGACGATCCGAAAGTTCTTAGAACGTTACATGCGCCTGGAGGATCTGATCGCCAATGATACCATGACGGAAGAAGCCGGACAGCTTTTGAAACTTCTGGTCTGTTGTGGATATAACATCTTTGTCAGTGGAGGGACATCTTCCGGAAAAACAACGCTTTTAAACGCACTGGCCGCAGCAATTCCATCGGAAGAGCGAGTTATTATCGTGGAAGACAGCATGGAATTGAAAATGGATAATCTGATCAATGTGGTTCATATGGAGTGCAGGAACAGTAATTCGGCAGGACTTGGCAGAGTATCAATGTCTGATCTGATCCGAAGCAGCTTGCGTATGAGACCAGACCGGATCATTGTCGGAGAGGTTAGAGGTGTAGAAGTCATGGATATGCTGAATGCTATGAATACCGGACATGACGGGAGTCTCAGCACAGGACATGGGAACTCTGCTCATGGAATGTTAAAAAGACTGGAGTCTATGTATCTGATGGCAATGCCGCTGGATATAGAGGCAATCCGAGCACAGATTGCAGAAGGAATCGATATTATGGTGCATATTGAAAAGTTCGCGGACGGAAAAAGGAAAATAACAGAAATATCCGAACTTTCCGGATATACAGAAGGACAGTTTCAGCTAAAGTCATTGATGGAGCGAAACGAGGCAGGAAGATTAATGATGACCGGAGAAAAACTCGGGCAAATAAGAAAAGCCAGATTGAAAGGAGTGCAGTATGTGCGGCAGTTACGACAGCTTGGATTTATCCCTTGAAGAAAAGCTTTTCTTCTGGGGTGTGGACGGTCTGCTGGGATTTTTTACAGGCTGGCTGTTTTACAACAGTCTGACAGTTGGAGCCTTGCTGATAGTGGCAGGAGGTGTCCTTGCACTTCCAGGCTATAAACGAGCGGTCGTACGTAACCGAAAAAATAAACTTCTGAATCAATTCCGGGATTTCCTTTACAGTATTGCATCTTCCTTTTCCGCAGGGCGGAATATGACGCAGGCGTTGAAAGAAGCACAGGACTTTTGCAGCAGTACATATGATACAGCCGATTATATCCTACAGGAACTGGAGCAGATGGTACGGCGAATCGATAATGCAAATGAAACGGATCTGGAGGTTCTTCAGGATTTTGCGAAAAGAAGCGGACTAGAGGAAATCAGTGAGTTCGTGAACGTATATGAAAACTGTAAAAGTTCCGGAGGAAATATGATACAGGCAATCAACCAGGCGACAAATCTGATTGGAGATGAAATCCGCATGCAGGCAGAACTTCGAAGTCTGATGACACAAAAAGCTTTCGAGGGGAGGATCGTTGTAGCAGCTCCTTTTGTGATTGTATTTCTTATGCGTATGGCGGCACCAGCCTACATGGCACCTATGTGGATGTCCGGTGACGGCAGGATGGTAACAAGCTTTGCGGTAGCTTTGATGGCACTGGGGCTTGCTATAACAGAAAGGATTGCGAGAATTGAATTCTAAGCAGAAAAAGGAAAGAGAAAAAGAGAAGCGAGATATTTTGATGACACTTCCGGGATTCATCAATCAGCTGCTGCTGCTTCTAAACAGCGGAATGGTCTTAACAGAAGCTTTTTCGCAGATTGCGGTTAATTATGGAAAGCTACATGACAGCAGGAAAAATTATTTCACTCAAAAAATAAACTCGATATATCTGCAGGCGGAAGAAACCGGGGAAAATCCTGTTAAAGCATTTTATGAGTTTGGGCGGCAGTCCAATGTAAAGGAACTGAGCCGTGCAGCAACGATCCTTCTGGAGAACCAGAACAAGGGAACGGACTTGTGGGATAAACTGGCGCAGCAGGGAGAGAATCTGTGGAAGGAAAGAAAACAGATGGCCATGGAAAATATCCGGCTGGCAGAAAGTAAGATGAGCTTTCCGATGGGGATTTTTCTCCTTTCATTGATCATCATGACAGCAGCCCCGGCTATGATGCAGATGCAGTAAATAAAGAAATGGAGGCAAAAAATGAACAGCAAGAACAGAACGCACAGAAAGACATCTTTAAAGGAAGATCAGAGAAAAGAAACTGGAAAAAAGGAGAATTGCTTCAGAAGCAAGAGAGGGATGGAGCTGGTACAGGTAGCCATTCTCATTGCGATTGCAGTCGGACTGGGGCTGATCTTTAAGGGACAGATCACGGATTTTGTCAATAACACTTTCAGCTCACTGAACAAAGCACAGTTCTGAAACAAAGGAGCAGCAGAAATGAAAATGATAGAAGCGACTATGATCTTTCCGATAACCTGTCTGATTCTCATTGCACTGATCAGTCTGATGATGCAGTTTTATAAAGGATTGGAAAAGCAGACTGCAGAGCATGATGTGGATCGGATCGGAATTTATGAAACACGGGAAGTGACCAAAGTACGACTATACGATGTGATCACGCAATGAAAGAAAAATATGTAGCAGCAGACATCAACGCAGGCAGCAAGCTCAAAATTCTTAATGAGCAGAAGTGTGGAAAGAAAGGCTCTTATATTGTATTTCTGACCATATTCCTGTCTGCTATGATGATTTTTGTATGGGCAGTTCTGGCGGCTTCAGGACAGCTGGCAATTGCGTCGGCAGCAAAGGACTTCGGACGCACCTGGGGAAGGAGCATTCTTGGAGAATATGATCGATATCTGAAAGATCGATACGGCTTTTTCGGGTTTTATGCAGATACCTTTACAGCAGAGGAAAAACTGGATTTTTATGCGGGAAGTACCTTTCGTGAGAAAAAATATATTACATATGGGGATATTCATGTTTCGCTGGATACTTTTTCGCTGACAGAACCGGAAGTTTTTTCGGCACAGTTAAAAGAAATCGTAGCTTCCGGAGTGAAACCAAGGCAGAACACCAAGTACAGGGAAGAATGTGGAAGAGAAAACAACGAAAGTACTGCGATACAATCAGAATCGACGACATATGAAGCAGCAGATGAGACCGAAACAGGCAGTTCAAACCGGGTTATCCGTAACCAAAGGATCTTGAGCACCCTTCCGTCGAAAGGAAAAGTACAGAAGGTTGACGTTTCTGCACTTACAAAAGCATTGAAAGACGGGCTCAATCCCAAAAACCTGGTAGCAGGAGGAGCAATCAGCCTCTATACCGAGCGTTTTTTTCGTGATCATGTAGATGATAAAGAACTGGGAGAAACTTTTTTTTGCAATGAAATGGAATATCTTCTGACAGGAAAAACAGATGATGCACGGAGTTTGAAGTCAACTGCGACGACGTTAAAACTTCTGAGAAATGGATTGAATCTAGCATATCTATATAGCTGCAGTGAAAAAAGAGAAGCAGCCCTGGCAGCAGCACAGCTCATCACACCGGGACCTGCGGCAACAGCTTTGCAGGCAGTTATCCTGGAAACATGGGCCTGGTTGGAAGCAGAAAATGACTGGAAGCTTCTGCAGGATGGAAAGAGCGTCCCTGTTCTGAAAAAAGATGAAAACTGGGCAATTACCCTGGAAAATGTACTTGAATCAGAGTTCGCAGACGAACCGGCAGGCAGCGAGGATCCAGAAACAGGAGAAAAAGCAGATAGCGGCGGTCAGTCAGGAGAGAAAAGAAAAGACGAAAATATGGACGGTTCAGGAACCAGATATATCAAGCCGCAGAAAATTGAAGGAATTTCTTACCGGATGTATCTGCATGTGCTGCTCAGCGGTGTGTCACAGGAAACCAGAATGTTGCGAATGATGGACTTGATCCAGATTAACTTAAAATATCTTTATCTGGACAACTTTCTGCTAAAAGACTATTACACCGGGTTGAAGTATGAAATGAACGTAAACAATAAAAAATATGAATTTGAAGAAGCTTATTAAAAGTACGGATATGAAAGAGTCAGAGAGTCTGTGCCAGGATAGAAGTGAGCATGGGGACAAGATTGTGCATGATAGAAAAGGGAGCTATCTTGTGGAAGCATCTATGACGCTTCCTGTACTGATTTTATGTATATGTGCCATGGCACTACTTATACATGTGATCGCTATTTGTGAGAATATCGGATTCTCTACTGCGGAAGAAATGCATAAAATTTGTCTTGATGCATATAACGATATAAAACCGGCATCCGTGCAGGCATTGCATCTGCGTCAGAAAATTTTAAAAGAAAATCCCAGGATCACGAAATTTACAGTAAAAAAATTCAGATATTTATATGAAGAAAATGGGATCAGTGATCTGATCCGGCTGCAGACAGAAGCAGATTTTACCGTAGAAAATCCTGTCGGCATCAGGGGAAAGATCAACTTTCAAGAGACTTTAATTGCCAGAGGATTTACCGGGAAACAAGAAAACGGAAAGGGTTTGAGTGCGGAAGATTTTGCAAGGAATGAAAATTCACAGAAAGTATGGATTTTCCCGAAATATGGACTCAGGTATCACAAAGCCTCCTGCCGCTATGTAAGAGATTACAGCGGCGGTACAGAGTATCAGATGGAGTTGGAAGCGGAGGACGCTAAAAGCAGAGGATTCACACCATGCACCATCTGCGGAGGCTGAAAGGAGGGGAGAAAAGCAAAAAATGAAAAATACGGTCAGTGTTGATTTAAAAAAGGAAGAGGATTTCTACAGTCTGAGACTGGACATGCTGACAAGCAGCGCATGTAAAGCAATTCTACCGATGAACGTGATAAAAGGAAAAAATTTTATGAGAGGCATTTATGACACGTCAGGATACTGCAGGCTTGCGGATCTTCATCAGATTGATGCAGCCAGCATGCTGACGATCGTAGAAAGGGTGCTGGAGCTTCTGGATCAATGCAGGGAGTACCTGATATTTTCGGATGAAATCGTGCTCACACCGGAAACGCTTTATGTCAGCGAAGGTTTTCATACCGTGAGACTTACATATATACCGGAAAAACAAAATCACAGTGAAAAAACCAAGTTGGGATATCTGCTTTCCCGCTTAGAAAGACAAACGACAGAAAATGGAAAAATGTATCTGGAGACAGTCAGCCAGTTATTGAGTTGCGGGAATCTGAGAACCGAGAGAGTGATCAGTTTTTTAGAAGAACTAAAACAGGAAATACGGCTGTGCGAGATACAATAGAATATTTAAAGCAAGAACGGTCATAGACGAAATCCCACTGACATAGACTGTAGAAAGAACACAGGGAGGTAGCATCTATGACCGATCGGATGAGCCGCATGAACCGCGGACGCAGAAGGAAAGTGAGAAGAAGAAAATCGCCGGATGGAAACCGTAAAGCAAGTTTTCTGGCAGCAATCGGAATTATTTTTGCGGCAGTTCTTTTAGGTTTTTTGACTGCCAGGTTTGTAATTGGTCCGATAATAGGGTATAATGCTGATATAAGTCCGGTAATATTAAAAAACAGTGACGATCTCGCAAAATCAGAGGATGAACAAAATGACAATTCGAAAGAGAAAAATTCATCGTCTGATCTGGCAGATACAGCTGCGAAAGCAGAAGAAAACAATGAAGATAACCAGACCGTTGACAGGGAGAAAAGTGCTGCAGAGAGCAGCTTTTCCACAGCAGGAGAGGAAAAAAACTATGCACTTCAGTTCGGTGCATTTTCTGACAAAGAAGCTGCAGAAAAGCTGAAACAGGAACTTGAGGCGAAGGGGATAGAGACGCAGATCAAAGAACAGGACGGGAAATTTAAGGTTATAAGCGCAGTTATCAAGGAAAAAGAGGAGGCACTGAAAGCACTGGACGAATCAAAAGAAAAAGAAATCACAGATGTTTTTATTACATCTTCTTAGGAGAAACAAAATGATTCCACTTTCTACAAGAATGCGGCCGGATAAGCTGGAAGAATTTGTGGGTCAGGAACATTTTATGTATCCCGGCTCACTCTTTTATAATTCTATCAAGAATAAAACCTTTGATTCGGCTATTTTTTTTGGACCGTCCGGAACAGGAAAGACAACACTTGCACGTATCATAGCAAGAGAAATGGACGGGAACTTTCATGAAATCAATGCGTCGGAAACCGGCACAAAGGAATTAAAGACGCTGATCGAAAACGCAAAGTTGAGTTTTTATGGCCTTGAAAAGAAAACAACATATGTATACATAGACGAATTTCACAGATGGAATAAACTACAGCAGGACAGCCTGCTCAAAGCGCTGGAAGAGGGTGTAATCAAGTTTATCGGAAGCACGACCGAAAACCCGTATTTTGCAGTGAATAATGCGATCATCAGCAGAGTCAGAAATATCTATGAGTTCAAGGCTTTGACTCCGGATAATCTGATGACGATCATGAAGAGGACACTGGAAGACCCAGAAAAGGGATTTGGGAATCTGCATATCTGCTATGATGAAGAGGCACTGAAAGTTCTTGCCGAGCTGGCAGGCGGCGATGCCCGGGTAACTCTGGATACCATTGGATTTATTGTGGACAACCTAAATGAGGGACAAGTTATCGATAAAGCGATCGTATCAGAAGCGATGCAGCGAAAAGTGGGGTTTTATGACAAGGGAAATGACCGCTATAACCTGCTCAGTGCCTTGCAAAAATCCATACGCGGCAGTGATCCGGATGCGGCGATCCATTACTTTGCGCGGTTGATTGATGGTGGAGCAGACATCCAGATGATCGGGCGGAGATTGCTGGTCATGGCAAGTGAAGATGTCGGGATGGCATATCCATCGGCAATTTCCATTGTAACAGCTTGCGTCCAGGCATCTCTGATGGTGGGATTGCCAGAGGCAGTCATAAACCTGAGCCAGGCCGTCATTTTAATGGCATCTGCACCGAAGTCCAATGCTGCCAACGCTGCTTACGAGGCTGCAATGGCAGATATTCGACATAAGAAAATCGATGATGTGCCGGATCATTTGAAAGACAGCCATTACAAGGGAGCTACTGATCTGGGATACGGAGAAGGTTATAAGTATCCGCATGCGTATGGCGGGTATGTGGAACAGCAGTATCTTCCGGATAATTTGTATAAAGAAGGCGTAAAATACTACCATCCGACAGAAAATGGTTCAGAGAAAGCATTTAAAAAATATCTGGAAGGATTGGAAAAAGGTAAAAAGGCATATGAGTAGAATTGAACTGGCAAAAAACTCGGGATTTTGTTTTGGTGTGAAACAGGCAATGGAGAAAACAGAAGAGCAGATTTCTCGGAAGATCCGGGAAAACACGGACGGAATTATTTATACTTTCGGACCGTTGATCCATAATCGCGTCGTTACGGACGAGCTGAAGAGCAGAGGTGTTCTGATTGCAGACACTCTGGAAAACATTACGCCACAAGATGTTGTCATCGTCAGATCTCACGGAGAAACAGAAGCTTTTTTTAAAGAAGCCGATTACCGAAACATCCAGATCATTGATGCAACCTGTCCTTTCGTCAGAAAAATCCAGGTCCTGGCGGCAGAAGCTTACAGAGCAGGCTATCAAGTTGTTATCATCGGAGACCAGAACCATCCGGAAGTCATCGGAATTAATGGATGGTGCAACCAGACTGCACTCATCCTTGACAGCAAAGAAAAGGCAGAAGAAGTAGCAGAAGACCATCTTTTTATTGTCTGCCAGACAACGATAAAGAAAGAAATGATGGAAGAAGTCACAGATGTTTTTAAAAGGAAAAAAAAGCACTATGTCATGAACAACACCATCTGTAATGCAACTTCTGAACGACAGAATAGATGTAAAAAACTGGCAGAAAAAGCGGATGCGATGGTTATAATTGGAGGTAAAAACAGTTCTAATACACAAAAATTGTATCAGATTTCCAAAAAAATTTGCAAAAATACATTTTTTATTGAAAAAATCGCAGATTTACCATTGCATCAAGTCCTAAAATATAATAAAATAGGAGTTGCAGCAGGTGCATCGACACCTGAATGCGTAATTAAGGAGGTTATTGCTACCATGAGTGAACAAATCACTGAAATGAACGAATTAAACATGATGGACTTAATGGATGATATTGAAAAATCCTTAAGACTACCAAGAATTGGCGAAACTGTTAACGGAAAGGTACACCAAGTTACTGAAAAAGAAATCATCGTTAACATGGGATGCAAAAAAGACGGAGTGATTCCGAAAGACGAAGTAACATTGGAAGGGGACCAGAAACTAACAGATTTATTCAAAGCTGGTGACGAGATTCAGGCTAAAGTGATCAAGACTGATGACGGCGACGGTGTGATTCTGCTTTCTAAGAAGAAATTAGAAGTAAATGAACACTGGGCAGAAATTCTTGAAGCCTATGAGAATAAATCCATCATTAACGTTAAAGTGGTTAGAAAAGTTAATGGTGGCGTGATCGGAGCATACAAAGAAGTATCTGGATTTATTCCACTGTCCCAGATTTCCGACAAGTACGTTGAAAATCCGGAAGAATTTATCGGACAGGAATTAGCAGTAAAGGTTACAAAAGTTGATCAGAAGAGAGGCAGAGCTGTATTCTCACACAAACTGATCCTTCTGGAAGAAAAAGAACAGAAGAAGAAAGAAGCATGGGAAAGACTTCACGTTGACGATGTGGTTGAAGGTACAGTAATGAGATTTACTGATTACGGTGCATTCGTAGATCTTGGCGGAATTGATGGTCTGTTACATATTTCTGAAATCTCCTGGGGTAAATTAAAGCATCCACAGGAAGTTCTTCAGATTGGGGACAGAGTTCAGGTTAAGATTTTATCCATGAACGATGAAAAAGGCAAGATTTCTTTAGGCTTAAAGCAGACTACACCGGAACCTTGGTCCGTAATTGATGAAAAATACTGGATTGGACAGGTTGTTACAGGTAAGGTTGTACAGCTGAAAGAATATGGTGCATTCGTAGAACTGGAGCCGGGTCTTGACGGACTGGTTCACATTTCTGAAGTTGATAACAAGAGAGTTACTGATATTGCAGATGAATTAACAGTTGGACAAACTGTAAATGCTAAGATTCTTGATATTGATACAGAAAGAAAGAGAATCAGCCTGAGCATTAAGCAGGCTTTAGAAACTCCGGAAGCTGAAGAGGCAGAAGAAGTTGAGGCTGAGGACGAGGAATAAAAGCGAAAAGATTTGATATCTTATAGCGTATCTTCTGATATTTCTTCAGGAAATATACCATCATGTGGTTTCAATCAGAAATGAAACAGAGGGCCGGTACAGCAATGTACCGGCTTTTATGTATAAGTAAAACATGCTTTGGTAAAACAAAGAATAATGGGAAAATGTGAATTGGTATAAAATTTGTCTGTATATTTTTCAGAAAAAGCTCCAAACTAAAAATGTAAAAGTTGAAAGGAGCATGATGAAATGAAAAAGAAAACA
>CAKQVC010000019.1 GCA_934277655.1 uncultured Clostridia bacterium | reverse complement strand
CCTTGTGATGGCGATAATCATAGGGCATCTGCTGATTGTTCGGAATGCAATGGAAACAAGCTTTAACAGTGAAGTTGAATGGCTGTGTACGGATGATCTTCTGTCAGATTCACAGGCATTTTTGGATTGTATCAGGGAGTGCCGGGATGAACCGACGGAGGCCACATACGTTAAAATGTATTATCAGGCTAATGTATGCCGGAACGAGATGAGAAATCTTCGAATGTTCTGTTTGAACTGGCCTGCAAGTAAATATTACAGCTCCGGAAAGAAATCTGTTCGGGTGGAAGATGAAAAAATTCCATTAGAAGATCAAAGCAGGGTTGCAACGAGAATTGAAAGAGGACTGTACAGGTTTACAAATACGATAGACGAATGGACTGCTGATGAAAACTTCTATGAATCCAACACCGAAAATCCAGAGTTTCAAAATTTTCTGACCAGAACTGAAAAAGACATGACAGCCTTCGTTACGGAACTGAAAAAATATGATTTTTCAAAAGCCAACACCGCAGAGGAACTCTTTGCGAGATATTACGCAGTTTTATATGCGATGAGAGACTATCGTGAATCGTTTATTTTCGGTGAGGAGTAGTCATTATAGTGCTTATACAGCAGAGCTGAGAGCTATATTGGATTCCAACAATCTTGATAGTTATATGTTATGATTCCTGAAAATGGCTAGCTGCTCAGAAAAGTTAAAGTAAACAGGATAATAGGGTTATGGGATGGGGCTGCGTACTGACAATTTTACTGTCAGTACGCAGCCCCTCATCAATCGTAAGGTGGACGTATGCACACCGGGCAGATAAAGAAAAAGCTGGTAATGTATCTTCAGATACTGTAAAATGAAAGTACCAATATAAATACAAGCACAAGTACGAAAACAATGCATAAGGGGTTTTGTTGATGTTACAATTCTATTTACAGTTACTGGATACAGCTGCGGAGAAAGAAAAATTCGAAAAACTTTATGAACAATATCGAAAATTGATGATGGCAGAGGCTAATGCCATCCTGAAATCGAAACATCTGGCAGAGGATGCGGTTCAGGAAGCATTCCTGCGTATTATCAAGAGTTTTGACCATGTTGAGGAAATTCTGTCGCCGAGAACGAAGCGGTTTGTGGTAATTATCGTGCGGAATGCGGCATTGACAATCTTGAGTAAAGAAAAACGTATCATGGATATGCATGAGTTTGTGGGGCTGCATAGTGACAGTGATGAGGAAAGTGAAGAGAATATCAGCAGAATGTGGGGAAATCTTTCATCAGGAGTGGATGAAACGACAGACGAAGTGCTTGCAGGAGAACTTACAGAAGCGGTAAAAAGCCTGCCGGAATGGGCGGCAGATGCAATTATGCTGTCTGCAGTTTATGGCTGCTCCGTACAGGAAACAGCTATAATATTAGGTGTTTCAAGAGAAACTGCGAAGAAGCGGATTCAGCGTGCGAGAGCTTTGCTGATAAGAAAATTAAAAGAAGGTGGCATGTATGACGAATAAAAAATTCAGAGACATTTTAGAAGCCGCTCTGCAGGAGAGGTACGACAGCATTCCGAACCCGGAAGATCTGGACTATGACTATGAATTTTCGCCGGAGTTTGAGAAAAAAATGCAGGAGATGATAGAAAACTTTTCGCAGATCCGCAAGCAGGCTGCCAGCGAAGCGAAAGTCTCCATGGATGAAAAAAACGGATGCCGTACCAGCATGAAAAACAGAAAACGCAGTGAAAGTTATGGGCAAAAAAGAATCTATAACATGCACTTCCGAAAAGCACTTGTCATCGCACTTGTTTCTGCTTTGCTGATGGCGCTTGCCGCCTGCGCAGTCCATTATGTCGTTATCTGGAATGAAACTAACAATGAAGAAGCAGGAACGCTGGATGTTACCTTCGATGTGGAGAATCCAGGAAACCTTAACCGGGAATTTAAACATATGAAACCGACAACCCCTGAGGGATATGAAATTGCATTTGAAACAGGAAGCCCCATCGGTACGGAAATAAAATATGTAAAAGATGATCGTGAAATTTACTACGATCAGACAGGAGCAGTAGAGTCTCTGAGCATGAGCATAAATAACGAGGATAATAATTTCCAGGAAACGATGATAAATGGATATAAGGGCTATACTTCGCATAAAGAACAGAATTCGCATGTTGTCTGGTGCGATGGAGTTTCATGTTTTGAACTGATTGGAAATGTAGATTTGGAAATGTTAATGGCAATGGCTGAAACGATAGAATAGGGAATGTTCCCTATTCCACCAAAATCAGCCCAAAGTGGTTGCGTTTTTCATCGGGGCATTTCAGGGTATGTATGTCCAGCCCGAAAGCTTGTCCGGTGGCGAAAACATCGATACCGCAGGCTTCCATGGATGGAATGGCTTTTTCGGGCTGTCTGCATCCGTTTGGATCGCAGGACTTACAGAGCTTGCACATGCCGCTGCCAAAGGCGATGGACTTATAATATCCGTCCAGATACAGCTGGCGGCTGCAGGATGCGGCCATGGCTGTTGCATTCCAGTGATGGACACGGAACAGGATGCCGCAGGTGTAGCTGTCCAGGATTGCCCGTGTCTTGTCATAAGACGGAGCATGCGGCGGACAACAGTGGTTTTTACCATAGCTGCTGCAGCCAAACTGGCATTTAAAGACTGTCCATGGTGCCGTTACGACTTTATGAGGATCGATGATGATGGCAGGGTCGGCACCTTCCTCTGTCAATATGTCAATATATTTTTTTAAGTCCTCTTTATCGTTTAAGTCCTCTCTGTCAGTGGAGGAAAGACTTTCCTGTCTTTCGTCTCTTTGCAATGTACATTCTTCATTCATATCCATGTCTGTTTCTCCATTCTGCTGCATCAGGGGCGGTTTTCGTCAATCCCCACGTTTGCCAGTTCATCGGCGCGGTTGTTCATCTTCGTGACATACTGAAAATCCTCAAAAGAAAAGATACTGCCGTTCCACTGAAGGAATTTTTCATAAAGTGCATCGAAATTAGTCGTCTTGCTGCTTAGGTTGACGTGGCCTTTGACTCTGAAAAACTGTACTTCGTGTTGGCGTACCAGGCCAAGCAGCTCTTTCCAGAGTTCCTGGTTTTCAACGGATTTTTTCGCAGCATTGCGCCATTTGTTCTTTTCCCAGGAAACATACCATTTTTCACGGAAACAGTTGGCAACATAAGAGCTGTCGGTAAAGATATGAATCTGCTGTCCGGGGATTTTCAGTGCTTTCAGGGCTTCAATGACGGCAGTCAGTTCCATCCGGTTATTGGTCGTGTTGACCTCACCGCCGTGAAGTTCTTTTTGATGCTCGCCATATTCAAGGATGGCGCCCCAGCCGCCTACATTTTCGCTGGACTGATTGCCGGAGCAGGCTCCGTCGGTGTATATATTTAAGATTGCCATGTTACGTTACGGTTCTCCTTTGCTTTTCTCAGAAACTATTTATATTATGAACGATTTTTCCTGATTTTACAACCTTAAAAATTTATGTTACAATATTAGATTGTTTGACAGGCTTCCGGACTGATGATTTAAGGGAGATTTTCTCGCGATGCAAGAGCCGGATGTAGGCAGGAAAGACATCGAAAATCGGACGAGATCCGGGAGCAGACAGAAGCAAACAGAAAAGGAACGTACATATTATATGGAACTTGCAATTTGTTCACTTGCCAGCAGCAGCAGCGGCAACAGTTTTTTAATCCAGAGCAGCACGACCAGGATCATTGCAGATGTAGGCGTATCCATGAAAAAAATGGACGAAAGCCTGAAACAGTGTGATCTTTCCTATGAGGAAATTGACGGGGTTGTGATCACACATGACCATGTGGATCATGTGAAAGGAATCAATACGATGCTCAGCCGGCGGCCTTATACCAGTCCGGTTTACATTACGCAGGGTACCAGAACCTATATTGCCGAAAAGCATCCGGCGCTGGGGGATGAATGTTTTCAGATTATCCGGGGCGGACAGCAGTTTCCGGTCGGGGACATCCGGGTAAGTGCCTTTAACATATCTCACGATGCTTCAGAACCGGTAGGGTTTACCTTCGAGAAAGCCGGGAAAAAAATTGCGATCGTTACGGACACGGGCTGCGTAACCGAAGATATCTTTCAGGCGATCCGTGGATCGGATATTCTGGTACTGGAAGCAAATCATGAAAAAAATATTTTGCTGTATGGCAAATATCCTTATAGCGTCAAGCATCGGATATTGAGCGATAAGGGGCATCTTTCCAACGAGACGGCAGGACAGGTGTTGTGCCGCTATCTTGAGGACATCGGAGGTGCAAAAGTCCCGAAGGTCTGCCTTGCCCATCTGAGCAAGGAAAACAACAGTCCTGAGCAGGCATTCCTGACGGTAAGAAACGTATTAGAAGAAGGCGGTTTTTACGTGGGAAAAGACCTGGAAATGGAAATTGCTCAAAAAGAGGGCATCAGCAGCATGCTGATCGTTTAGCGGAGGCCGAAGCTGCGGAAACTGCGGTGTTGGAGCTGCAGTGCCTGAAATACGGTGCCGGGGCTGCGGGATTTGTGAAGAAACCGTGAAAAAATCCATAGAAAAAGAGAGCAGATTTTTTATTACAGTTTCGGCTGAGTGTTAAGATTTTGAGTTTTTTTACGAAATATCGGAAAAGTTAACAGAATCTTAACACGAAAGGTGTGGACTTTTTTGAAAGAAAAGACTATATTTAAGTACATCAAAGAGGAAGAAGAAAGTAATGTTTGGAAGAACCAGAAAGGCTCCGGATGTTACTTTCGTTTGCTTGTTAAAGGCAGAGGAAAGGAGGAATGCATGACGTGATCAATGTAGACGAGCTAGGAGCACGGATCATCGTTGGGTTTGGCGATGGAAGCGTTTTTCTCAGCGAGAGTATTCTCTGGGGTTTCATCATTGCTGCGATCATTGCGGTGCTTGGAATCTGGATGGGGCATGGACTTGAGACAGTTCCGACAACCAAGCGTCAGGTAATTGCCGAGTTGATCGTGGAGAAAATTTACGCGTATTCCAAGAGTAACCTGGGAGCGAAGGCAGAGACGTTTGCACCGTACATGGGTACGATCTTTATATACATTCTGCTTGGAAGTTCCCTTGGGCTTTTCGGTTTAAGACCGATTACGGCAGACATTAATGTAACTGCCAGTTTGTCCATCCTTACATTTTTATTGATACAGGTAAGCGAGATTAAATATCTGGGGGTAAAAGGAAAAATTAAGCATATGTGCGATCCGTTCCCTTTCATGTTACCGCTGAATATTCTGGAAGACTGCACACTGCCGGTATCGCTGGCACTGCGACTGTTCGGTAACATCTTTGGCGGCATGATCGTTGTAGAGCTTTGGATGTATCTGATGGAATGGCTGAGTTCGTTCGTCTCGTCGGTTCCGTTTATGAGAGCGGTGTTTGTACTTCCGCTGAACGGATTCTTCGATATTTTCGAGCCGGTAATTCAGACATATATATTTGTAACATTAACAATGGTATTCCTGGCGAAAGGTATTGCAACGTCAGGGGAGGAACACTAATTTACGTTTTGGAGGTAATTAAAATGACAAGTTTAATCGCAATCGGAGCAGGTCTTGCTATGGGTCTTGCAGCATTAGGTATTTCTATCGCACAGGGTATTCTGGGTGGTAAAGCTATGGAAAGTATGGGCAAGCAGCCGGAAGCAATCGGAGGAATCAGAACTTCCATGATCATCGCTATGGCTGTTATGGAAACCATCGGAGTACTTACTTTCGTTATCGCCATCATGCTGTCCAGTAAGTTATAGGAGAAAGCAAAGAAGGTTTCGAATATGAAAGTAGAGTTATACCAGGGACTGCTTGAGATAAACTGGAATTTACTGTTTTCAGCTATCACTGTTCTGGTGCTTTATCTGATTCTGAAACATTTCTTCTTCGAAAAAGTCCATAAGTTCATGGTAGCCAGACAGGAAGCCGTCCAGAAAGAGCTGGATGATGCTAAGCAGACGAAAGATGATGCTGACGCAATGCTTGCAAATTACAAAGAAACGCTGTCCGGTGCAGAAGAAGAAAAGAGAAAGATTATAAAAGAGGCAAAGGTGATCGCAGATCAGAGAGCTGACGCAATCGTCAGCGATGCCAAAAATCAGGCGGCACAGCTTGTTTCTGACGCTCATAAAAAGATCGAAGCAGAGGAAGAAAAAGCAGTTGTGCAGCTTAAAAAGGAAATTGCTTCTCTTGCAGTACAGGCAGCAGGCCAGATAATGGAAAAGGAAATGGACGACAGCAGTCAGGAAGACCTTGTTAACAAGGTTTTAGAGGAGGCGGCTAGCGGAAAATGGCAGAATCAGTAGTATCGTTGACTTACGGTGCGGCGCTTTATGAAGCGGCCAAAGATGTGGGCAAGGTGGAACAGATTCTCGACGAAGTGAAGCAGCTTTCCCGTCTGATAGAGGGAAGTGAAGAAATTTCAGAGTTCCTCAACAGTCCGGCCATCGCGCCAAAAGAAAAAAAAGACGTTGTTGAAAAAACCCTGAAGGGAATATTTTGCGACGAAATCATAAATTTTGTCTTCGTTCTGATTGATAAAGGCCGAACCGCCGAAATCAAGAGAATCGCAAGACATTACCGCAGGCTTTACGATCAGGATGCAGGGGTCGCGGAGGGCGTTATTTACAGCGTTGTTCCGCTAAAAGACGAGCAGCTGCACAGGTTTGAGGAAGAAATGTCCCGCTTGCTGCAGAAGAAGGTCAAGTTAAAAAACCGCATCGATAAGAAGCTGATCGGAGGCATTAAGATTCAGGTTGACGGCAAGATGATCGATCAGTCTTATCAGCATGACCTGTATCGTTTATTGAAAGAATTAGAAAGTTAGAGGAGGGAGGATTCCCGATGAATTTAAGACCGGAGGAAATCAGCTCCGTCATAAAAGAGCAGATCAAGAACTATCACAGCAAGTTCGAAATCATGGATTACGGTACGGTTCTTCAGGTAGGTGACGGAATCGCCAGAGTGTACGGCCTCAGCAAATGTATGGAGGGCGAACTGCTTGAGTTTGAAAGCGGTGTGTACGGCATGGCACTCAACCTGGAAGAGGACAATGTAGGTGTTGTAATCCTCGGCTCTGACAGAGAGATTAAAGAGGGCGACATTGTGAAACCGACAGGCGAGATCGTAGAGGTTCCTGTTGGCGAGGCGATGATCGGCAGAGTCGTAGATGCACTGGGCAGGCCGATTGACGGCAAGGGTCCGGTTGTAACGAAGGAAAGAAGACCGATTGAATGTGTAGCGCCCGGTGTGCTGAAGAGAAAATCGGTTAATGAGCCGCTGCAGACAGGTATTAAGGCGATTGATGCTATGATGCCTATCGGTAAGGGGCAGAGAGAATTGATCATCGGCGACCGTCAGACAGGAAAGACAGCGATCGCAGTGGACACGATTATCAATCAGAAAAATAAAGATGTTATCTGCATTTATGTAGCAATCGGGCAGAAAAAATCCACGATTGCCCAGTTAGTGCAGACCTTGGAAGAACACGAAGCTATGGATTATACCATCGTTGTATCGGCTACGGCCAGTGATGTAGCGCCGCTGCAGTATGTAGCACCGTATTCGGGATGTGCGATGGCAGAATATTTTATGTACCAGGGAAAGGATGTACTCATCGTATACGATGATCTGTCCAAACATGCGGTTGCTTACAGAACCATGTCCCTGCTGCTTCGCAGACCACCTGGAAGAGAAGCTTATCCAGGGGACGTTTTCTACCTGCACAGCAGACTTTTGGAACGTGCGGCAAAATTAAGCGATGAACTGGGCGGCGGATCGATCACGGCACTTCCGATCATCGAAACGCAGGCAGGAGATGTTTCGGCGTACATTCCGACCAATGTTATTTCCATTACGGATGGTCAGATTTTCCTGGAGTCCGAATTGTTCTTTACCGGACAGCGTCCGGCTATCAACGTAGGTATTTCGGTATCCCGTGTAGGCGGTAATGCGCAGACCAAGGCGATGAAACAGGTTTCCGGTAAACTGAAACTGGAACTGGCGCAGTACAGAGAACTGGCTTCTTTCTCCCAGTTTGGTTCGGATATTGATAAGGATACAAAGGCTCGTCTGGATCACGGACGTGTTCTGATGGAGGTCCTGAAACAGGGGCAGTACAAGCCGATGGATGTTATCGACCAGATCGTCAGCTTGTATGCGGCTTCCCACGGATACATGGAAGATATCCCGACAGAAGACATTCATGAGTTTGAGAGTGATCTTCTGGAATTTATGAGGATTAATTATCCGGAAGTAGAAGAGAACATTCGCCGGTCAGGTAAAATCAGTGATGAGTCGGAAAATTTCCTGAAAGAGGGAATTTTAAAGTTCAAAGAGGCGAATAAAAATGGCTGAGAACATGCGTGATCTGAAGCGCCGAATGAAGAGTATCGAAAGCACGGAGCATATTACCAATGCCATGCGGCTTGTGTCTTCTGCGAAATATCGCAGAGCCAAGAGCATGTATGATAAAAAATCCGAGCAGCTTCAGGACGTTTCAGCAACAATAGAAGATATTCTGGCAGAAGATGAAGAATTTTCGGAAGCACATACACCTGCGGCATCGGACAGAAATCGTTCGGACCGCATGGACCAGGCATCTGATGGCAGCAAAGGAAAGACTCTGGCTATCATCCTTGCCAGTGACAGAGGGCTTTGCGGGGGCTTCAATACCAGCCTGATAAAGGAGGGCGTGTCTGCTCTGGAAAATATTCCAAAGCAGCAGGTTGAGGTTTTCTGCATCGGTTCCCGCGGCAAAGATTTCTTCGAGCATTCCGGATACAAAGTGGCCGGCGAATATATCGGTGCCCCAGAAAAAATGTCCTTCGGTGAGATCCGCCAGATCACGGAACCGATGATCGAGGGTTATGCGGACGGAAGTATTGAGCGCATCTTGCTGGTTTATACCAAGTACATCAATTCGCTGAAGCAGGAGCCGGTGGTGCGCCAGCTGCTCCCGGCCGAAAGCAGGGCGGTTAAAAATGGGGAAACTGCCGGAGGTTCGAGTCCGGCGATGTTGGGAGTGACAGCAACGACAGCGTCAGCGTCAGGGTCTGCAGCATCTGGTCTGGGTGTGACGGAGATTGAGTATTTACCGTCAAAGGAAGAAGTCATCCGCTACATGGTTCCCAAATACTTTCAGCTTACTCTGTTCCAGGCAGTCATGGAGTCTGCCGTATGTGAACATGCAGCCAGAAGAACCGCCATGGAAAACGCCACGGACAATGCCAGAGACATTTTGGGAAATTTATCCCTGACATATAACAGAGTAAGGCAGGCAGCAATTACCAACGAACTGATTGAGATCGTATCGGGTGCGGAATTGCAGGAATAGCCAGAACTAGGAGGTAAAATTTTATGCGCCATGGTATCATTAATCAGATTATCGGGCCGGTTATCGATATTAAATTTGAAGAAGATAACATGCCGGAACTTCTGAATGCCATCGAAATCCCACATGGTGAGGAAAAGGTTATGGCGGAGGTTGCACAGCATGTTGGTGATGACGTTGTCAGATGCGTTGCACTTTCTTCTACTGACGGACTGACACGAGGAATGGAAGCAATCGACACCGGAGCACCGATCACTGTTCCGGTCGGAGATGAGGTTCTCGGAAGATTGTTCAACGTTATGGGCCAGACCATCGACGAAAAAGGCCCGGTCAACACAACGAAAACTTCCCCGATCCATAAGCCGGCTCCGGCATTTGAGGATCAGAATACAAAGTCTGAAATTTATGAGACAGGGATCAAAGTTATCGACCTGATCGCACCTTATACAAGGGGCGGTAAGGTTGGTTTATTCGGCGGCGCCGGAGTTGGCAAAACCGTGCTGATCCAGGAACTCATCAACAATATTGCCAAGGAACACGGCGGAATTTCTGTATTCGCAGGTGTTGGCGAAAGAACAAGAGAAGGTAATGACCTTTATAACGAAATGACCGAATCGGGGGTTATCGAAAAGACCGCCATGGTATTCGGACAGATGAATGAACCACCTGGAGCAAGAATGAGAGTTGCTCTGACCGGTCTGACGATGGCAGAATATTTCAGAGATCAGGAAGGACAAGACGTACTTCTGTTCATCGATAATATTTTCCGTTTCACACAGGCAGGTTCTGAAGTATCTGCGCTGCTTGGGCGTATGCCGTCTGCAGTAGGTTACCAGCCGACGCTGGCTACCGAAATGGGTGCGCTTCAGGAAAGAATTACATCAACTAAAAATGGTTCTATCACATCGGTGCAGGCAATTTACGTTCCTGCCGATGACCTGACGGACCCTGCTCCTGCAACGACATTTGCCCACCTGGATGCGACAACGGTACTCAGCCGTGCGATCACGGAACTGGGCATTTATCCGGCAGTTGATCCGCTGGAATCGACATCGCGTATTCTGGATCCACTGATCGTAGGCGAAGAGCATTATCAGGTTGCCCGTCGTGTGCAGGAGGTTCTTCAAAAGTATAAGGATCTGCAGGATATTATCGCAATCCTGGGTATGGATGAATTATCTGAAGAAGATAAGCTGACTGTATCCCGTGCAAGAAAGATCCAGAGATTCTTCTCACAGCCGTTCAGCGTAGCAGAACAGTTTACCGGAACTCCGGGAAAATATGTTCCGCTGAAGGAAACGGTTCGTGGATTTAAAGAAATTCTGGAAGGAAAACACGACCAGATTCCGGAAAATCTGTTCCTCATGGCCGGTACTATTGACGAGGTCGTAGAAAGATACGAGGCACAGCATGACGGAGAAAACTAAAAGTTCTGCTGGTATGAAGCTGAAGATCATATCACCGGATCAGCCATTCTTCGAAGGTTCTGTGGAAAGCATTATCGTCAAGACTACAGATGGCTATCAGGGTTTCCTGAAAGGAAGGGCTGCGTGTTGCGTACTGCTTGCTGAGGACGGAGATGTTAAATTCCGTTGCACCGGCGGCAGTGCTGGCTTGCAAGGAGCTGGCTTCGGAGCAGGTACTGGTGGTGATTCCGGTGCTGGAAGCAAAATTCCGGTTCCAGATGCTGACGGTTTTCTGCGAGCAAAAACAAAGGGCGGATTCGCCTATGTCAATGGCGATGTGACGATTTTTGTCGATGAAGTCGGTTGGGCAGAGAATTAACAGGTAATATGAAAAATAATATACGGAGGCACCGCTGTACAAAGATATACAGGCGGTGCTTCTTTTGTTATTACCTGACGTGTGCACTTTTGCTGATGTATCCCGGATTATAGCTATATAGACTACAGGATTGAGATATATACAGATATCTGTACATATAGATGATGAAAACCTTATATTTTAGAGAAAAAACAAAAACTGTATGCACTAAAATAAATAAAACTGACTATTTTAAAGTATATAGTTTTGAAGTATGATAATACATATAGAAATACATGCATTAGATGATGCGCCGGTAGCAATATGGTTTTGCATAGGCAGCTGAAATTTACGGACAAAAAGCCTAAAAGTGAGTGTCAGCGTAATCGTGTGGCGGCGAAGCATCAAGGCGAGGCATCAAGAAGAACAAATATATGGAATATAAGGAGACGAAAAAATGAGTACAAACAGCAACGCAGCGATTTCATCGCAGGATAAGACGAAAGCATTGGTTATTGATGCGCTTTTTATTGCCCTTACATTTGTGGCAACGATGTTTATCAATATCAGACTTCCTCTGGTAGGAAACGGTGGACTGATCCATCTGGGCAATGTGCCGATGTTCCTGGCAGCGTTCATTTTCGGTAAAAGAACCGGCATGCTGGCAGGTGGAATTGGAATGGGTCTCTTCGACCTCATCTCCGGATGGACAGCATGGGCTCCATTCACACTTGTTATCGTTGGCCTGATGGGATATGTGTCCGGACTGATTTCCGAAAAAATGAAGGTACGTCCTGTGATCGCCAATACGATAGCAGTTATTGCGGCACTTGTTATTAAAATTGTAGGGTACTATCTTGCAGAGGTTGTTCTTTATGGAAACTGGGTGGCTCCTGCAGGCTCGATTCCGGGCAACATTATCCAGGTTGCAACCGCCGGAATCATCGTTATTCCGTTTGCGGGCAAGCTGAAAGAAATTGCGGCAAGATACTAGAGTTATGTGATAAAACCGGGAGGGATGAATATGTATAAGATTATGACAGCAGGACCGACACAGGTTCGTGAAAATGTAAGACAGGCGAGAAGCCTGGTAACCACAAATCCAGATCTGGATGAAGCATTTTACGATTTCTACAAAGAAACTTGTGAGCTTTTAGAAAAGCTTCTTCATTCATCTGGAACCGCATATGTTCTCGGTGGCGAAGGAATTCTGGGACTGGAAGCTGCATGTGCGTCCCTGACTGAGCCGGGCGACAGAGTTCTGGTTCTGGACAACGGAATCTTCGGCAAGGGGTTTGCGGACTTTGTGAAAATGTACGGGGGAGAACCTGTACTGTTCACTTCGGACTACCGTAACCCAATCGATGTGAACGACTTAAAGGCATTTTTAGATAAGGATTCTGATTTTAAATATGCCACCGTGGTACACTGCGACACACCGAGCGGGGTCATCAATGATATTTCAAAAATCTGCCCGCTGCTTGCTGAATACGGCATTCTAAATGTAGTAGACTCTGTAGCAGGCATGTTTGGTGAATATGTTAATTTTGATGACAGCAAAATCGATATCCTCTGTGGCGGATCGCAGAAAGCGCTCTCTGCTCCGGCTGGTCTGACGATGGTATGGGTAAGTGATAAGGCAATGCAGGTGATGGAAAACCGTAAAACTCCGGTTGCTGCATTCTATGCAAATCTGCTGAATTTCAAGACCTATTACGAAGATAAATGGTTCCCTTACACGATGCCGATCAGTGACATCACAGGGCTTCGTGCGGCTGTAGATAATGTCATTGCAGAAGAAGATATGGTCGGCCGCCATGCAAAGATTGCTGCGGCAACCAGAAAAGCAGTAACAGAAGCAGGGCTGAAGCTGTATCTGGAATCCGGATATTCCAATACGGTTACGGTAATTGAGGTTCCGGAAGGCCTGACGGATCAGCAGATCCTTTCAACAATGAGAGATAAATATAACGTGATGATCTCTGGTTGCTTTGATGTTCTGGCAGGAAAGGTTATCCGGATCGGACACATGGGTGAAAATGCTAATATCGAAGATATGGCTCAGACCTTTGATGCAATGGATAAAACTTTTGCCGACCTGGGATATCCGCTGGCATGCAGCATGAAAGAAACTTTTCTTCAGGCAGTGAAATAGCCTGCGACAAAGGAATATCCGGCCGGTATGGAATTTTTCGGAAAAACAGATTTGAAAAAACAGGAAGAATCCTTGAAAAAAGACACATTTTCTGTCATAATAGTAGGGTGACTAAAATGTTGTCGAAAGGATGAACTTATGAGACTGAGAAAAGAACAAGATACAATGCCGGAAGAGGAGATTATGCTGATTGCTAACGTGTCTGACGCTCTGGCACATCCAGCCAGGATCAATATGTTCCGATATATCATGCAGGCGAATCGTGCAATGGTGACTGTATGCAATAAGGATCTGGTGGAACACTTTGATTATGCACAGGCAACGGTTTCACAGCATATGAAGAAGCTGGTTCAGTCCGGACTGATTGAAGTTAAGAAGAAAGATAAATTTTCGTACTACTATGCTAATCTGGGCATGTTGATGCAATATTTAAATGCAACGAAAAAGTTTTCAATCCAATAAAATCCAATAAGATTTCATAAGCTGATATTAAAAGCCGCAGGCATTCTTTCGGTAACAGGAAGATGCACTGCGGCTTTTCTGCTGCCCGAAGGAGGGTACGAAGACAGCAATATGGTCAAGACCACGGTGCCTGCAGGATACCTGCAAGATCAGCGAGGCAGATATACACAGGCTTCTTCGTCAGCAATCACGGTCAGCTTTGGATGCATCTGCAGAATAGAACCTGGAACTGCAGGTGTTACAGGTCCAAGCAGAACCGCTTTTAGAATCTGCGCTTTTTTCGCACCGCTGACACATAGCAAAATATGTTTTGACTGCATAATGCTTTTGATTCCCATAGTAACTGCCTGCTGGGGAACAGATGCCGGTGATTCGAAAAATCTAGCGTTTGCAGCGATGGTGCTCTCGCACAGGTTTACGCAGTGTGTAGTTTTTTCAAACTCCTGGTGCGGTTCGTTAAATCCGATGTGGCCGTTTTCGCCCAAACCCAGAAGCTGCATGTCGATCCCTCCCAGATTTGCGATCAACTTATCATAGCGAAGACATTCTTCATCAATGGAAGAAGTCATCCCGTTGGGCAGATGATGGTTATCGGGAGCGATATTTACGTGCTGAAAGAGATTTTCGTTCATATAATAGTGATAGCTGTTCGGATCATCCGGAGACAGATTGACATATTCGTCAAGGTTTACGCTTTTGACAGAAGAAAAGTCTAAATCTCCTTTTTTATACCATTCAACAAGCTGGCTGTAGATTCCAAGAACAGTACTGCCCGTTGCAAGTCCCAGAACGCTGTTTTCGTTTATGATGACCTGCGCAGAAAGCAGATTTGCAGCTTTTCGGCTCATGTCTTTGTAATCCTTTGCACGTATGATTTTCATGTTAATTAGAAGTCCTTTCCATGATAATAGTGATGTTAATTTTATTTTAGCATTCGTATACCTTTTGTTTACGGTAGCAAGAAAAAGTCATAACGTAAACGCTGTTAACGGTTGACGATTGACTGCTGCCGCCCACCGATTTCATCAAGGGTTAGTTGATGAAGTATCTACACTCATTGCCTGCATCGTTAGGTATGCAGCGCCTAGCATTCCGGCGGTATTACCCAGAGCAGCCGGAAGTATTTTTACCTGTTCGAATCCCGGTGCCAGCATCGGGTATGTACAGCGGTGGATGCTGTCGACCACTTTTTCGGATTCCATGATTCCACCTCCAAGAACAAGACAGGCAGGGTTGAAAATATGGATCAGTGAAGTCAGCCCCATAGCAACCCGCAGACTCCATTCGTGGATTACCTCCGAGATCCCTATATCC
>CAKQVC010000018.1 GCA_934277655.1 uncultured Clostridia bacterium | reverse complement strand
TTATACACCGCAGGATATGGACAGCACCGCGGTCAGCCTGTCGCCACAGGCAGGTCATCTTCTGGGGACAGACTCCATGGGCAGGGATCTGCTCAGTATGCTTCTTTATGGGGGACGGATTTCTTTGTTTATTGGGCTGCTGAGCGGAGCTATATCGACAGGGATAGGGATTCTTTATGGAGCGGTAAGCGGAGTCTGTCCGAAAGCCATCGATGATCTGATGATGAGAGGTACAGAGCTTTTTATGAGTATCCCATCGCTGCTTCTGGTATTATTTTTGCAGGCAATCTGGGGAAAGGCAACACCGGTTTCGATTGCGGTCGTGGTGGCAGTCTCCTCCTGGATGACGATTGCAAAGGTGGTACGCAGTGAAGTCAGGCAGATTGGAAAGAGTGAATATATTTTAGCTGCGAAAACGATGGGGGCTGATTTTTTCTACCTCTTATGGGTGCATCTGGCTCCGAACTTCCTTTCATCTATCATGTTTATGGTCGTGACGAACATCGGCCAGGCGATCATTTCAGAGACAACACTCAGTTTTATCGGGTTGGGACTGCCGGTGTCAACAGTATCCTGGGGCAGCCTGCTTTCCCTTTCCAAGAATGCACTGCTTTCCAATCAATGGTGGATGATCGTCATTCCGGGAATTGTCCTGATCGTTACATTGGTTTGTATCACGCAGATCGGGGAATATCTCAGACAGCGGAACAACCGGCTGCACAGTAATTTATAAAGAGGATTAGAGAAAGCAAAAGAAGATGTCAGGTAGGGAAAATGAAAGCAAAATCAGAACAAGAATAGCGAAAAAGCGAGAAATGACAAAAAAGAAAGGAAATCAGAAAATGAGAACAGAAAAACGAAGAAAAAAAATCTTGATCGTCGTAATGAGTCTGCTCTTATGTTTTGCGGGGACGGCATGCGGAGGAAAAAATGCGGCGCAAGCCGATGGAACGGCGACAGAAGGGCAAAACGTACTCCGGTATGGCAGCATTGACTATACTGCGATCAACCCTGCCTTATATGAACACGGCGAGATCAATGCACTGCTGTTTGCAGGTCTGACGGCACATGATGAGAATAATCAAGTCGTTCCAGGACTCGCAGAAAAGTGGGAGTTTGATAAAAAAAGCTTGACCTATACCTTTCATCTCCGGGAAGGGTTGACCTTCCACGATGGAAAGCCACTGACGTCTGCGGATGCGAAATTTACACTGGAAGCGATCCTGGATGAAAGGAATCATTCCGAAATTATTTCCAATTACACCGATATTGCAGATATTCAGTGTCCGGACGATCTGACGGTAAAGATCAAACTGAAAAAGGAGAACGTTGCATTCCCGGACTATATGACCATCGGGATCTTACCGGAGCATCTGCTCAAGGATCAGGATCTGGCGACCTGTGATTTTAACCAGAATCCAGTTGGAGCAGGACCATACAAGCTGACAGAATGGGATATGGGGCAGACTATTACCATGGAGCGGTTTGACAACTATTATGGAGGCCAGCCGAAAATTGAGAAAGTTATTTTTGTTATCATACCGAACTCCGATACACGGGCAATGCAGCTGAAATCCGGAGAAATCGACATGGCACAGATCACAGCTAAGACAGCGGCGGATTTTGAAGATAACGAAGAAATTACTGTATATCAGATGAACACGGCAGATTATCGTGCGATTGCATACAATTTCAACAATTCATTTTTCAAAAAGCATAAGGAACTCCCTGAAATCTTGAGCTATGCTATTGACCGGCAGGCAATCGTTGACAGCGTGCTTCTGGGTGAGGGCGAGATTGCGTATTCTCCGCTTCAGAAAGGAGAATTTAACGACTCTTCCATTAACCATTATGATTACGATCCGGCAAAAGCAGAAAAACTTCTGCAGGAAGCAGGCTGGTCGAAAAACAGTGAGGGTGTTTATGAAAAGAATGGAGAAACGCTTACGTTTACCATTGCGGCAATGGCAGACGATCAGGTAAGAGTGGACATGGCGGCAATGTGTGCAAACCAGCTGCAGCAGATCGGGGCAGATGTCACTGCAAAAGTACAGCCTTCTCTGGACTGGGAAAATCAGTTTGCCTGCATAATCGGTTGGGGAAGCCCGTTTGACCCGGACGACCATACTTACAAAGTTTTCTCTACTGACGCAGGGGATAACTATACTGGGTATTCCGATGAAAAAGTAGACACCCTGCTGGCAAAAGCGAGAGCAACCGATGATGTGGCTACACGTGAGAACCTTTATTCGCAATTTCAAAAAGAACTGAGCCAGAATCCGGCATATACTTTTATTGCTTATGTGAATGCAGATTATGGTATCAGGAGCAAGATCAAAGGGATTACAGAAAACACCGTTCTGGGGCATCATGGTGTAGGCGTTTTCTGGAATATTGCTGACTGGACGATGGAATAAGAATAAAATGCATAGCGAATGGAAAAGCAGGGCAGAAAAACAGGAAAGGAGGTGCGTGAGAGGATGAGAAAAGAACGGCAGGCCTGTTCAGCTCCGCAAGGTGCGAGTGGAAAAACAAGTGAGCAAGTAAATGGGAAAACAGGCAGAGATGTAAGCGGGCAGACAAGTGGAGCGGTTCTGGAAATCAAAGATTTGCATCTGTCCTTTCACGGACCGAAAGGCAGGGTACAGGCTATCCGAGGGGTCAATCTGCAGGTAAATCCGGGGGAGGTGGTTGCTCTTGCAGGCGAATCCGGCTCCGGCAAAACTGCTCTGTGTCGTGCTGTCATGAGGCTTCACAGCCAGCATGCGTCTATCGATAAAGGACAGATCCTGCTTGAAGGCATGGACGTGACGCATCTCTTGGAAAAAAAAATGGAATCAGTGCGAGGACGGCTGTGTTCCATGGTGTTTCAAGATCCAATGTCGTCATTGAATCCCGTTTATTCCGTCGGAAAGCAGATTACAGAAGTGATCCTGCTTCATGAAAAAAACACCCCGAAACAGGCACAGAAGAGGGCGGTAGAGCTACTGCGGCAGATGGGGATTGAAGAACCGGAAAAACGCTTTTTTCAGTATCCTCACCAGTTCAGCGGAGGACAGCGACAGCGTATTGCCATTGCGATCGCCATGGCATGCAACCCGAAGCTTCTGATTGCAGACGAGCCGACTACCGCCCTGGATATCCGGACACAGAATGAGATCATGGGCTTATTAAAGAGCGTCCAAGTGGGAAATAGCGAACTAGCAGCCGGTGGGATGCTGTTTGTGACCCATGACCTGGGACTGGCAGAGCAGATCGCAGATCGGATCTATATTATGAGGGAAGGTCTTGTAGTGGAAAGCGGCAGAACGGAGGAAATTTTTTCTCATCCGAAGCATGATTATACGCGGCAGCTTTTAGAGTATGCAGCTTACGGCAAAGGCACTTCCCATTATCATGGACATATCAATGACGAAAAACCGCATCGCAGCCATCAGTGTGATGGCCACCCGCTGGTCAGTGTGCGGAGTCTTTCAAAATCCTTTGAATTGAGTAAAAAGCAGATCCAGCCTGTCTTGCAGGATTTTTCTATGAACATTTTTAGAGGAGAGATCCTGGGAATTGTAGGAGATTCCGGCTGCGGAAAATCCACCCTGGCAAGGTGTATTGCGGGGATTTACGAGCCTGACTCCGGCAGTGTCAGCGTGCAGGAAGGAACAAAACTTCAGATGATCTTTCAGGATTCCATGACAGCATTAAATCCAAGGATGACATTGGCAGAAATCATCGCAGAGCCATTAGTTTTGTCAGAACGAAGTAAAAACAGAAAACTTCATGTGCCTATCGATAGCGAGGGTGCAGATGCCAGCGAAAGCTTTTTTGATAAAATCTGTGACCTCCGGAAACATAGAAAGAAAATCCTGCAAAAAGTATATGACGTCATGAAGCAGGTCGAATTAGATCCGGAGCTGGCAGGGCGTCATCCCTATGATGTATCGGGCGGTCAGCGGCAGAGAGCGGCAATTGCCAGAGCGCTGATCACAGAGCCGGACTTTCTGATCGCAGATGAACCGATTTCCTCATTGGATGTGTCGATACAGGCACAGATCATCCATCTGTTAAAAAAACTACATGATGAAAAACAGCTTACTATGATGCTCATTTCTCATGATCTTCCAATGGTAGAGCATATCAGCGACCGGATCATAAAAATAGAAAAAAATGAAGAATGAAGAATGCTATCGATGCAGTCAGTGTGAGACTAACTGTGTGGCAGCTTTTTTAGCCGAATGACACTGCACTATATTGTAAAATAAAAATCGTGTCTGATGATAAAATCAAAAAAGAAAAAAGACCTCTGACGAGGTCTTTTTTCTGAAAGTGTGTGTGTATTCAATAAAAGAAGGAAAGTTTGCTAATTGATTTTCATCAATCTTCTTTGAACACTTTTAGTATAACATTTCATTGTGACAGATTGATGAATTCTACAAAGATATTTTTTATTCTACAAAATTATTTTTTTGCCCAACATCTTTGTTGTGCTAATCATACCATGAAATATCCTAAAAGTCAACAGGTATCGACATAACTAAAATGTATTTTTGTTTAGAAAATGTTTATAAAATGTTTTTAGTCGGAATTTTAGCCTGCATGTTGTAAAGTTTGCATTTGTCAACATCCTGACTGAAAAGTCAGGAATCAGCCTAATATAGGTTTTTCTTCTGGAGCATATACAGAATCAGCGCCAGGAGAAGTGCACAGCATTCAGAGACCGGGGATGCAAGCCACACGCCTGTTTCATCAAGAAATGATGAAAGTGCCAGTGCAAACAGACAAGGGAACGCCAGTCCGCGGCAGATGGAAATGCTCATTGCTGATTTTGGATGAACCACTGCTGTGAAGTATCCCATCATAATAACGACTGTTCCAAGCGGCAGGAATGCGAAAGAATAGATTCGAAGTGCACGGACTCCTTCTATGAACAGCGCCGGATCCGCAAGCTTGTCGATATAAATTTCCACGATTGGATGTGCGCCAGCAATTCCGATGAGAAATGCGATGACAGAGCAGATGCCGGAGCAGATCAGTGAGAGACGGAATATGTATTTACAGTAATCACCCTGCCTGCGGCCATGGTAAAAGCTCACCAGAGGCTGGGTACCCTGATTGATGCCGGACATTGTCATCAGAACTAACTGGGATACATAGGTAATAACCGTATAAATAACAACACCGTCATTGCCCGCAACTTGAAGCAGGACACGGTTAAATACGAAAATGCAGACTCCTACCGAAAGCTCCGTAACGAAATCGGCAACGCCCAGTTTCGCAAGGGAAGCCGCCAGTTTCGGCGAATATTTGATCTTTATGAAAGAAAATCCGGACCGTTTCGAGCAGAAATGGATCATATATACAGTGAAAGTCAGCACCTGTGACAGCCCGGTTGCAATAGCAGCGCCTGCAATTCCCCATTTAAATACGAGGACGAAAACAGCGTCTAAAACGATATTGGTTACTGCACTGGCAATGCCTGTTTTGATCGCCAGTAATGGGAATCCATCAGCTTTGACCAGAACTTCCAGATTATACGCCGTCATGTAAAACGGTACAAACAGAATAATGATATGCAGATACGTTTTTACATATTCCATCGTTGCGTCTGTAGCACCCAGCAAAGTCGCTACCTTTGTGAGATTGGACAGAACGATAAGTACCACGATCAGTCCGGTAGCGGCAACCGTGATGATACTGGTTGTAAAGACCTCGTCCGCCTTATCGTATTCCTTGCGGCCTTTGTAGATCGAAGCACGCGTACTTGCACCTACCGCACAGAGAATTCCCAGAGCGAAAGCGACGTTGATCACCGGCATGGAAATATTTACTGCAGCAAGAGCGTCTTTTCCAACGCCCCGTGCGACGAAGATACCATCTACCATAGTGTAAATCGTATAGATCCACATAGCTGCAACAGATGGAAGTACGTAGCTTGCGAATTTTTTGTGAATTGTGTTTTTATTTTCTATTGTCATTTTTATCACCCCTTAACATGCTTTATTGTAAACCCTGGTATTATACCAAGGTCAAGGGGGTATGTAAAAAATTTTAAATCTTTAGAGTAAGAAGCGAAAATACCAAAAAGGAGCGCATGCTTTTCGACTTGACCGGGAGGGATTTTCGTTATATATTGAAAATATATATTTTCCTGGAAATTACGAAAGGTAAAAATTTGTGGGAATTTAATGTAGATCGGTTGTGACGACAAAAGGCAGATTGTCAAAGCTACGATTGTGGAAGAACATGATTCGAAACGAGGAGGGTGTGAAAGGCAAATGAAACAATACTACAGGATCGGAGAAATTTCAGCTTTATACAACATAGGAACAGATTCCCTCCGGTATTATGAGGAACTGGGAATTCTGAAACCCCGGCGTGACAGCAACGGCTACCGCATGTACAGCATCAACGATATCCGGACGTTAAATATTTTAAGAGAGTTGCGGGCAATCGGCTTTTCCATGAGTCAGATTAAAGAACATCTAAAAAACTTTGATCTGCAGAAGACGATGGAGCTGTTCGGAGATGCGGTGGATGCGATTGATAAAAAAGTGGAAGAGCTGACGACTCTCCGGGCACAGCTGGCAGAGCGGATTGCGGATATTCAGTACCACATAGCGTCCGAGGATCGAAATGGGGGAATCGAAGTCCGGGAAATAGAGACTCGCCCGGTTCTGAAACTGAGCGAAAATGTGCTGCGTGATGAGGAACTGGATTTTGTAATCAAGAAATTGCAGACGGAATATGAAGATCAGCTTTATATCATAGGAAACGGCGATATAGGGGCAACGATTCCGCTGGATTATCTGCGAAGCGGCAGATATGGACATTTCGATTCCGTTTTTTATATTGTCGAAAAAAACCAGGTCTGTGATGCGATAATCCCCGGCGGAAAATATGCCGTCATGACAGTTTGTGGCAGTTACAGTAAGATTGCGGCACAGTGGCAGATGCTCTTCGATTATTTAAAAGAACAGAATTTGGAGCCAGATGGAAATCCTATGGAACTTTATATTATCGATAACCATGATACCGGAAATGAGGAAGAGTATATTACGGAACTTCAGGTAAAAGTGAAGACGATAGAATCCGGCGGAGAATGCAGGGAGGCATAATATTACCATGGATAAGTCGCGGCATCTACAAATTCCCATGTGATCGAATCGCCATCTTTCAGAATCTGTTCTTCGGCTGTCATATTACCCATTTCGCCGTTGACAAGAAAGATCCATCCTGTCTGATCGGAGTAATCTCCGGCAGTCAGCCCATCGATTTCTGTCACATAACCCTTGTCACGATCCACGGTAATGGACAAATCATGGGACATACAAAAAAGCTGTGTGGCTTCCAGTACCGAAGAGCCTTCCTCTGCAATAAAGGCTTCATCCTTTATTGGTGTGAAGTCATCCAGCGTTAGTTCGTCACCATTCGCATCAAGCAGAGAAAAAGTCAGATTGATCGGATTTATAATAGAGCTTGAATCAATCTGCTGGTCAGTTTTCGAATTATTGCAGCCTGTAAACGCCAGTATCAGTACGGTAGACAAAAACAGGGTAAATAGTTTCTTCATTTTTTATATCCTCCTCACATAGCGGTATATTTGCACCGCTATTATTAGTATGCAGGAAAAATACCTTTTATATTCCCGATTATATTCCCGAAATTACAGCCAGAACTTTTGCAGATGGGCGGATATCTACAGATGCTGCGAACTCATCAAGTTATAAAGCTCCATATCTGCTTCTGCATCAGCATCGTAAACCACCTGACCTCCAAGGATTGTCATGGAAGCATGAAGTTTAAAGAAAGTCTTTAAGTCGAAACTGAACGGATCTTCATCAAAGACAACAAAGTCTGCCAGACGTCCTTTTGTGATCATGCCCAGTTCGCCTGATTTGCCAAGAACAGCGGCTGCCTGAATTGTAAGCTGGTCAATGGCTTCCGCAGTGCTTTGTGCATGACCGGAAAGGCTCGTTTGTGCCATCAGATTGCTGCCCCAGGTCTTGATGCAGTCTTCTGCGTGATATAATTCGCCGGCCTTATCATTCGGCAGCTCATAGTCAGATGCAATGACGAATGTGTTCTTATATCCTTTGCTGCGGACATGCTCTAATGCTTCATAAGCCATGAGAAGATCTTCTTCGTTGACAGCCTCCAGAAAGATGCCAAAATTCTTATCAGAAATCTGTTTCAGGATCAAATTCAACGCATCTTGTGAAAACGGTGCTGGAGAAGTGGCATTTTCAAGGTACAGGTTCAGCATATCCGCATGGACCATCTCTCCCATTTCTATACAGTTTGTGCGTCTTGTCGATAATTTATGCAGGAAAACCGCCGGATGCAATGGACGGTTTGCATAATATGACCCGAAGAATCTCTGCCGCATTTCCCCCTCATTATAAAGCCCCATGATCGCATCCTGATACAGATTCTCGAAATAATCTGGAGAGCCCAGGTTCAGAACGGATGTAAAGCCTTTATCGGACAACGCTTCAATTTCTTGTTTCACAGATAATTCCACGTCATCAAAATCGAACGGGATCAGCAGGTTGAGTGCATAAGCTGTCGTGATCGTCTGTACAACTTCTTCTTCGGCAGTATCTGTGATGATCTGATCGGCGGTAAGATTGGTCCAGCAGTCCACGCAGCTTTTTGCAAGCAGGATGACTGGGCGATCATTGCACGCACGGCTCAAAATCTCTGCTGAGTGGGAGCGTGGGTTTTCAGAGTCTGCTTCTTCATCGCCATCGTTCCGGCTTTCGACACCTGCTGGATCAGCGTTATCTGATGGTGCATCACTGGGGCGGAGGGGATCATCATAGCCGTAACCGAAAATGATCTCATCATCTGGATTATCTTCTGCGAACCATTGGACTGCTTCTAAAACGTCTTCGGTTGTGTGGCAGTCGATTAGATCTAAATATCTTCCGTCAAAAACTTTAAGAACCGGGCTTCTGTGGACATCAATAAAACCGGGGAGCATATATTTTTCTCCAAGGTCGATAACTTGTGTATCGGGGCCGATCAAATGTTGCATCCCTTCAAAATCACCAACACCCAGGATTTTTTCATCCTTGCAGGCAACGGCTGACGTCCAGGGCATCTGGGGATCCTGTGTAAAAATGTGACCATTGTGCAGAATTAAGTCTGCGGTTTCTGTTTTTTTAAAAAAATTAAATGCCATAACAGCCTCCGAAAATCTGTTTTCTCTCATAATCGAATGTTTGCCGGGTCATTTTTGAAAGGAATCCGGTGAGAGCATGAAATATAAAAAATTTGTTTATATTTATTGTATCATATTTTTGATTCTTATGATATACTTAATTGAGTCTTTATCTATTTTAACAGAACAGGGGGATGCCCAAAAAATGCACACATTGCATACGAAGTATACTTTGAAAAGATACGAAACCACCATAAGCGTTTCGGAGTATTTTGAAAAATATGTGAACGTGGCGGAGTTTCTGGAATATTGTAAGGTATGCCCTAATTACGACAGATTGTGGTCCTGTCCGTCCTATGATTTCAGCCAGGAGGCGTATTGGAAAGAATACCGGGAGCTTTTTATACTTGGATATAAAATCTGTTTTGACGAAGCAGTCTCGAAAGAGGAAAGCATGGAGATCATGGAGAAAGTCAAGGCTGACATAGGTAAGGAACTGTTTGAGCTGGAAGAGATTTTTCCGGGGAGTATATCGTTATCAGCCGGCAGCTGCAGTGTGTGTGGGAAGCAAAATTGCACCAGACCGTCCGGAAAGCCATGCAGATATCCGGATAAACTGCGGTATTCCATCGAATCAATCGGTGGCAATGTCGGGAAAACGGTTCATGATCTTTTGGGAATTGAGCTGGAATGGATTCAGGAAGATAAGGTACCGAACTATTTTGTTCTGATAGGCGGTCTTCTGAAAAAATAATAACAGATAGGAAACTGAAAAGAAAAAGTGGAGAATCAGGAAAGAAATGCCAGCCTGGCGGTACCGATGAGTCCGCAGGAGCTGGCTGAAAAAATAGAAGAAATGCTCCCTGCCTTTGAAACACAGGGAGAGAGAATGGTTATTGCAATGGATGGCATGTGCGGTTCCGGAAAGACAACGCTTGCGGCAAGGCTGGCACAACGTTTTGGCGGGCAGGTTGTGCATATGGACGACTTTTACCTGCCGGTTGAACTCCGCACGCAGGAACGGAGAAGCGAGCCGGGAGGAAATGTCCACTACGAGAGGTTTTTAGTGGAAGCAATGCCGTATTTAAAAGGGCAGGAGACTTTTCACTATGGTAAATTCAGTGATGAGATCCTGGATATTGCCGAGGAAATCACGATCGAGCCGGGAAGTCTCTTGATCGTGGAAGGTGCTTATTCCATGCGACCAGAGCTGCGAAATGCTTATGATCTGACAATCTGCGTATTATCTCCGGCTGAACTGCAGAAACAGCGGCTGATCCGCAGAGAAGGCGAGGAAGGATATCTGGAATATCGAGATTTATGGATTCCGCTGGAAACCGCATATCTTGAGCATTACGACATTGAACATGTCTGCGATGTTGTACTCAATGCAGTTGACTTGCAGGGTGAAACAGAATAGAGTGTATAGAGTGTTCTGTGCGAGCGCGTAAGCCCAGAAGAAGGAAATAAATTTGTAATAAAAAGGGCTGAGACCCAGGCGGTATATCACATTTACCACCTGGGCTCAGCCCTTTTTGTATAGTAGACCTGAAATCTAAGAGATATTACTTATTGAAGTATCTGTCAATACTTGCAGCAGCCTTCTTGCCAGCGCCCATCGCTTTGATAACGGTTGCAGCGCCTGTTACAGCGTCGCCGCCTGCGAAGATGCCGTCACGGTTTGTAGCTGCATCATCGTCTGTTCCGATACCACCTTTTTTATTGGCTTCCAGATTTTCTGTAGTATCCAGGATCAGAGTGTTTAACTTGGTACCGATAGACATGATGACCATATCAACCGGAAGTTCGAAGTTGGAACCTTCTTTCACGATAGGCTTTCTTCTGCCAGATGCATCCGGTTCGCCCAGTTCCATTTCTACGCATTCGATGGCTCTTACATTGCCGTTTTCGTCTCCGAGGATCTGAACAGGATTGTTCAAAAGCTTGAATTCAACGCCTTCTTCCATAGCGTGGTGTACTTCTTCTGCTCTTGCAGGAAGTTCAGCCATACTACGACGATAGATAACATATACGTGGCTTGCACCCATTCTCTTAGCGCAACGGGCAGCGTCCATTGCAACATTTCCGCCGCCGACGATAGCAATCTTGTCAGCATGCATGATCGGAGTGTCGTATTCCGGAAGGTAAGCTTTCATCAGATTGATACGAGTCAGATATTCGTTAGCGGAGCAAACACCGATCAGGTTTTCGCCCGGAATGTGCATGAAAGACGGAAGACCGGCTCCGGTACCGATGAATACGGATTCGTAACCTTCTTCTTTCATCAGTTCGTCAACTGTAATCGCACGTCCAACAACTGCATCTGTGATGAATTTTACTCCTTTTGCTTCCAGTTTCGCTACTTCTTTCGCAACGATTTCTTTTGGAAGACGGAACTGTGGAATACCATAAACCAGTACGCCGCCGGCTTTATGTAATGCTTCATAAACTGTTACGTCGTAACCTTTATTAATCAGATCGCCTGCGCATGCAAGCCCTGCAGGACCTGCACCGATGATAGCAACTTTGTGACCGCCTTCTGCAACCGGTTTGATCTCTTCATCACCGAAGTTTGCGGAATGCCAGTCAGCCACGAATCTTTCCAGACGGCCGATAGCAACCGGTTCGCCTTTGGAACACTGTACACAGTTTCCCTGACACTGGTTTTCCTGCGGACATACACGACCGCATACTGCAGGAAGGGAGCTGTCCTGAGAAATGATTTCATAAGCAGCTTCAAAATCGCCTTCTGCAACTTTCGCAATGAAATCAGGAATTTTGATATTTACCGGACATCCGGAAACGCAAGGTTTCTTGCGGCATCTGAAGCAGCGCATTGCTTCGCTGATTGCTTGCTGCTCCGAATAGCCTGTGCAGACTTCCAGGAAGTTTTTGTTCCTTACGTCAGGAGCCTGTTCCGGCATCGGGTTTTGTTTGTTTACAATATTAATCATGGTAACGAACACCTCCTGTCAGTCTGCAGACGTGAGCTCTGTCTTCTGCTTCCTGGTCTTTATAGTAGTTGGATCTCTTCAGAAGGTCATCCCAGTCTACTAAGGAACCATCGAATTCAGGTCCGTCTACGCATACGAATTTATCTTCGCCGCCGATCATGCATCTGCAGCCACCGCACATTCCTGTACCATCAATCATATAGGCAGTAAGGGATGCAACGGAAGGAATATTGTATTTTGCTGCAATCTCGCAAACCAGCTTCATCATAATCGGAGGTCCGACTGCAACGATTTCATCGAACTTTTCGCCTTTCTGGATGAGTTCTTCCAGCTTCTGTGTTGTGAAAGCCTTTTCACCATAGGAACCGTCGTCAGTTACAACATACAGTTCATCTACGTTTTCTCTGAACTCATCTTCCAGGATTACCAGATCTTTATTTTTGAAACCTTCGATCATAGTGGTTCTTACACCGTGATTGTGCATACCGGATGCAAGAGGGTATGCCAGTGCGTTACCGGTACCGCCACCGACTACGCAGACGGATTTAAGTCCGTCCATGTGGGTCGGTTTACCAAGAGGCCCTACGATGTCTGCGAAGCAGTCGCCGACTTCCAGCTGATCCATCAGCATAGTTGTTCTGCCGACTGCAGCATAGATCAAATCGATCGTGCCGTCTTCTTCATTGTGACCTGCCATAGTAAGAGGGATTCTTTCCCCAAATTCATCAGTACGAAGAATGATGAACTGACCGGGTCTTGCTTTGCGGGCAACAAGGGGAGCATAGATTTTGAGCCATACCATGTTGTCGTTCAGTCTTCTTTTATATGTTACTTCAAACCTTTTCATGTTAATCATCATCCTCCTTTCTATTTATCGAAACTTTCCTGACGGTGTTTCAGTTCCTTGTATCTGTCAAGGGCAACTTCTTCACCTTTTTCGAAGAGCTGTTCTGCTCTTTCAGGGAATTTCAGTTCCAGTGAGTTGTAACGTACTTCACCCATGATAAAGTCTTTGTAGCTTTCTGTAGGAGCAGCACTGTCGATGGATAACGGATTCTTGCCTTCTGCTGCCAGAGCAGGGTTGTATCTTAACAGATCCCAGTAACCGGAACGTACTGCTTTCTTCATTTCAAGCATTGCTTTGTTCATGCCGGCTTTGATACCGTGGTTGATACATGGAGCGTATGCGATGATCAGGGAAGGTCCATCATAAGCTTCTGCTTCACGGATAGCCTTCAGAGTCTGTTCAGGGTTTGCACCCATAGCAATCTGAGCTACATATACATAACCGTATGCCATAGCAATCTGAGCGAGGTCTTTTTTCTTCACTGCCTTACCGGAAGCTGCGAATTTAGCAACCGCACCGATAGGAGTCGATTTGGAGGACTGGCCGCCTGTGTTAGAGTAAACTTCTGTATCGAATACCAGGATGTTTACGTTTTCGCCGGATGCAAGGACGTGGTCAACACCGCCGTAACCGATGTCGTATGCCCATCCATCACCACCGAAGATCCACATGGACGGTTTCATCAGCATGTCTTTATTTTCAACTACGTATTTAGCGTCTTCGTTGGTATCTGCGATCTTTTCAGCTTCTGCAAGGAGAATGTCGCCGGTTACCTGAGCCTGTTTCGCATTGTTCATGGAAGCAACCCATGCTTTAGCCGGTACACCGATAACATCATACAGTCTTTCTACTGCAGATTTCATTTCGTTTCTTCTTGCATTGATGGAAGTTGCCATACCGAAACCGAATTCCGCATTATCTTCGAATAAGGAGTTAGCCCAAGCCGGTCCTTTACCTTCCTTGTTCACAGTGTAAGGAGTGGAAGGAGCGGAAGCACCCCAGATGGAAGAACATCCGGTTGCGTTTGCAATAAACATTCTGTCGCCGAAGAGCTGTGTTACCAGTTTTGCGTAAGGAGATTCGCCGCATCCAGGACATGCGCCGGAGAATTCCATGAGCGGAGTCTTGAACTGGGATCCCTTAACAGTGTTTTCCTTGAACGGAACTTCTTTTTCGTCAATATCTTTGTATAAGTGATCGTATTTAGCCTGCTGAGCATGCATGAATTCGTCTTCTGCAGGAGCCATTGTGATAGCTTTGTTTCTTGCAGGACATACTTCTGCGCAGGAGCCACATCCGGTACAATCCATGAGGGAGAATCCAAGGGTAAACTTGTATTCTTTGGTGCCTTTCATTGCAGTTGTGTCTGCAACATCGGCGGCTTCGTCCTGTGTCAGTACGAACGGTCTTACAACGCCGTGAGGGCATACATAAGAACACCAGTTACACTGCATACAGTTTTTCAGGTTCCAGTGCGGAAGGTCGGCTGCAATGCCACGTTTTTCGTAAGCTGCAGTACCTGCCGGCATCATACCGTTTACGGTAGTTAAGAACTTGGATACAGGAACATTGTCTGCAGTAAGGTTTCCTGTCGGAACGAGAATGTCGTTGAGGAAATCTGTGTGGAGCTGGTCGCGACCGATCAGTGCAGGAGCCGGCGCATCGTCTTCTACGGTCTTCCAGCTTTCCGGAACTTCTACTTTATGAACATGGGTAATACCTGCATCAACAGCAGCACAGTTCATATCTACGATGTTCTGACCTTTTCTGCCGTAAGTTTTCTTAATCGCATCTTTCATGTAGCCGACAGCTTCATCGATTGGAATGATGTCAGCCAGTTTGAAGAATGCAGCCTGCAGGATGGAGTTGGTTCTTCTTGCACCAAGACCGATTTCCTTAGCGAGGGAAACGGCATCGCAGGTATAGAACTGAACGTTGTTCTGAGCAATGTATCTCTTGACCTGTCCAGGAAGGTGTTCTTCCAGTTCGTCATCGTTCCATACGCAGTTCAGCAGGAAGAAGCCGCCCGGTTTAACGTCCTGTACCATTTCATACTTATAAAGGTAAGCAGAGTTATGGCAGGCAACGAAGTCAGCCTGTTTGATATAGTATGTAGACTTGATCGGTTCGTCTCCGAATCTCAGGTGGGAAATGGTTACACCGCCGGATTTCTTGGAGTCATACTGGAAGTAAGCCTGTGCTTTTTTATTTGTGTGGTCACCGATGATTTTAACGGAGTTCTTGTTAGCACCAACCGTACCGTCTGCACCAAGTCCCCAGAATTTACAAGCCTTTGTTCCCTTAGGAGCAACATCCGGATTTTCGGATCCGTGGATGGAAAGGTGTGTAACGTCGTCGTTGATGGAAAGGGTAAATTCTTTCTTTGGTTCTGCAGCCCAGAGGTTTTCGTAAACAGCCAGAACGTCACCAGGCTGTACGTCCTTGGAACCAAGACCGTAACGACCGCCGCAGATGAAGCAGTTTTCAAATTCTGTGCCTCTTACAGCAGCAACCATATCTAAGAATAAAGGTTCGCCGAGTCCGCCGGGTTCTTTGGTTCTATCAAGAAC
>CAKQVC010000017.1 GCA_934277655.1 uncultured Clostridia bacterium | reverse complement strand
AGACCGGAGTTCCTGAATCGTGTGGATGACATCATCGTCTTCAGCGCTTTGACCCTGGAACAGGTTAAGAAGATCATTGACCTTGCGTTCAAGGGCATCGAGAAGAGACTGGCAGACCGAGACATGAAGCTGACCATGACAGATGCAGCGAAAGAACTGATTGCCAAAGAATCCTATGATCCGCAGTATGGTGCAAGACCGATCAAACGTTATCTGCAGAAACATGTAGAAAACGAACTGGCATCGATGATCATCCGCGGTGATTTGATAGATGGCGGTAGCGTAACCATTGACAGCGATGGCGAGCAGTTGCTTTTTAAAGCATAGTATGATAAAATATCCTTCTGCAACAGAAGGATATTTTTTTTGCAGTGGTGCCAGGCATGAACTATCACGTCAGGGTAATATACTATACTTATAAAAGAGAAAACTGAAGATGGGAGAAAAAATGGGATTCTACGAAGTGTTTCTGATTGGAGTCGGTTTGTCGATGGATGCTTTTGCTGCATCCATTTGTAAAGGCCTGAATATGAAAATAATGAAAAAAACGCAGGTTTTCATTATTGCGCTGTTTTTTGGCGGATTTCAGGCGCTAATGCCTTTCGTCGGCTGGATTTTTGGAAAACAGTTCGAATCTTATATCACAAGCTTTGATCATTGGATTGCGTTTTTCTTGTTAGCGTTCCTTGGCAGTAAGATGATCTGGGATGTGACTGCAGGAAAACAAAATAATGAGATGGAGAACGCATCAACACAGTCGATACGGCTGGATCTGAAAGAATTGTTCCTGCTGGCTGTGGCAACCAGCATAGATGCGCTGGCTGTCGGAATTTCTTTTGCTTTTTTGCAGGTTCAGATTCTTTATGCGATTACGATCATCGGCTGTACGACCTTTGTGCTGTCTGCGGTAGGTGTCCTGGCTGGACATACGTTTGGATCCAGGTATGCAGACAGAGCTGCTTTAGCAGGTGGAGGAATTTTGATCCTCATCGGACTGAAAATCCTGCTGGAACACTTGGGGATTTTATAGAGTCTTAATAGCGAAGCACCTTAGCAGCACTTTATTTCTTTCGCAGCATGGTACGGAAAGCATGGGCCTGGGCAGCATCTGCACCAAGATCCGGATTGCGGATCTGAAATGCTTCATAGATAGCTCGGTGTTCTTCCAACACGACAGATAAATAGTTGGCAGGAAGCCTGACGTCAGCATTGGCGTAGCGGAGAAAAAAGTCATATTTCAGCATAGTAGATTCCAGTTCGCTGTTATGACAGGCATTATAAATGATAGCTTCGAATCCGCGGTTGATCTTCTGCATCTTATCAAAATCCTCTGTGACCGTATAAAATTCCATGAATGCAAAGGTCTCTTCCATCATGGAGAATTCTTCTTCTGTGATCCGTTCGATGGCCCAGCGGACGCACTGGGGGTAGAGGAGGCTTTTCATATACAGGATGTCGTCAATGTCCCTTGAAGAAAGACCCTTGACGATAGCACCACGATTAGGAAGAAGTTCGATCAGACCCATGGATTCCAGTGACTTGAGAACGTCACGCACCGGAGTACGGCTGATACCGTATTTGTCGCAGAGCTTTTGTTCTACAATGCGTTTGCCAGGGCGTAGTGATCCGGTAAGAATTTCAATTGCAACAGCTTCGGTTACTTTTTCATTGATAGATTTTTTCTGGTCATAGTCATTGTTCAAAAAGTCTAAGTTGAGCATAACAGGCGGTACTCCTTATAGAATTAATAATTGTATACAATTTTAACATAAATAATGAAGATGCGTCAAGTCATCAGAAACGAAGCTACAGAAACAGATAGAAAAATAGAAGATGGCGGAGGCAACAAGAAAACCGGATGAGATCCATTGAAACTGTGACAGGGGTAAAAACTGCGAAGGAATATTTTGCGGGGAAAGGCGGTAAGGAACGTGATAAAAAAAGAGGAAATAGAAAAAGTTTTGGATATTCTGGAGGAGACTTATCCAGATGCGGAATGTGCACTGCATCATCAGAATGTGTTTCAGCTGATCGTTGCGGTAGCTTTGTCGGCACAGACTACCGACAAGTCTGTGAATCAGGTAACACCTGCATTGTTTGAAAAATATCCGGATGCAGAGGCACTGGCAGCAGCGGACCCGGAAGAGGTTGCGGAGTACATAAGGCGGATTGGTATGTATAAGACGAAATCAAAGAACATTGTCAGTATGGCGAAGATGCTTGTGGAAAATTTCGGTGGTAAAGTACCGGATACTTACGAAGAACTGATCAGCCTGCCCGGTGTATGTCGAAAGACCGCCAATGTGGTTCTTTCTGTGGGCTTCGGAAAACAGCGGATCGCTGTGGATACTCATGTTTTTCGGGTAGCAAACCGGGTTGGACTGACGGCAGAAAAAGACGTTCTGAAAACGGAGCTTTCCTTGATGGAGCGGATTCCGGAGTCCCGATGGTCCAGGACGCACCATAGTTTGATCTTTCACGGACGGCAGTGCTGTGATGCAAGGAAACCGAAGTGCGATCAATGTCCGATCAATGTATATTGTGACTATGTGAACGGCGAGTCCCATGCGTAAGTGTGGGGCTTTTTATTTTGGTGTTTTTCATTCGAGTCAGAACCCAGAGGCAATAGTTGCATGTCGGAATGATGAGAACGAAAGTAAATGGAGCAATAAGAAAGGTAATGAGAAATAAAAAAGAAGAATTATGATGCAGAGGCAGATTTTATAGGAAAGTGTATTGACAACTGTTATGTACTGTTATATACTGTTATACACAAGAGAGGAAAACAGTTATGACAGATATTTTAGAGAGGCAGAGAAAGCAGTAAATGAAAATCATTATCAGCAACAACAGCTATACTCCGATTTTTGAACAGGTCAAGAATGGGATCACGGAGCAGATCCTTTCTGGAACGCTGGCTGAAAATGAGCCGCTTCCGTCTATCCGATCACTGGCACAGGATCTTAGGATCAGCGTGATGACAGTAAAAAAAGCGTATGACCAGTTGGAGCAGGAAGGCTATATTGTCACAAAGCAGGGGAAAGGCAGTTTTGTGGCACCACAGAATATGGAACTGGTCAAAGAGGAAATGCAGAAAGAAATTGAAAAACATATTTTGCAGATTATTGAACTTGCAAAGTCCTGTGATCTGAAAAAAGAAGAGATTGTAGAAATTTTTGAATTTATGTATGGAGGAAAATCTGAATGAAAAATGCAATTGAAATTACAGGGCTGAGGAAAAAATATGAGAAGGGGTTTGAGCTGGGAAGTCTACAGTTTTCTGTCATGTCAGGCACCATCGCAGGACTGATTGGCGAAAACGGAGCGGGAAAAACCACACTTCTGAAAATTTTGCTGGGAATCTCACATGCGGATGAGGGTAAAATACGAATTTTAGGAAAAGACTTTAAAGCGCATGAAGCGGAGATTAAAGAGGAAATCGGGGTCGTGCTTGATGATATGTTTTTTTCAGAGGTCTTAACCCCTGATGATATAGGGAAGACAATGGCTGATATTTTTCGCAGCTGGGATGATAAGCTGTTTGAGGGCTATTTGGAAGAATTTGCCCTGCCGGCAAAGAAGCCGATGAAAACTTTTTCAAAGGGCATGCGAAAAAAACTGGAGATTGCGGCAGCGCTTTCTCACAGACCGAAACTTCTGATTCTGGATGAGCCTACCAATGGACTGGATCCGGTTGTCCGCAATGAGATCCTTGATATTTTTCAAGCATTTGTCAATGATGAGGAACACACAATCCTGCTTTCCACGCATATAACAACGGATCTGGAGCACATTGCAGATCAGATTATTTTTCTGGATCGCGGGAAGAAAGTTATGGATGAATCAAGAGATGAGATTATGGATGAATACGCAATTCTAAGGTGCGATAAGGATTTTCTGGATAAACTAGATGACGGGGATATTATCCGGTATCAGATTCATCCGTATTCTTGTGAGGTACTGGTACGGGGAAGGGAACGGATGCAGATGCGTTATCCGGAATGTGTAATTGACCGAATTACATTGGAAAGCTTAATGATGCTCATGACAAAGGGAGAAAAAAGGGGGAAATAAAATGATTGGGTTTATAAAAAAAGATTTAATGATAGTAAAAGCGAACACGAAGGTAGGCCTGGTAGTTTTAGCTATGCTGCTGGCAATTTCGCTACAGGGCGGCAATGCGGATGCAATCGCAGTACTTCCGATTATTGGACTGATGCTTTTTTTAGGAACTTTCAGCTATGATGAAATGAGCCGGTGGAATGCGTATGCGGCAACCATGCCTGGTGGAAGGAGAAACGTAGTTGCAGCTAAATATGTGGCATCTTTTCTTTTATGTCTGGTACTGGCCGTGTTTGCAGGGGTACTTATCAGTGTGGTGCGGCTTGTCCTAAATGAAACGTTTTCTATCGGTGATGTGGCTGCACTGGTAGTGGGTGGCTTCTTTGGAACGTCTTTAACGATGGCATTTCTTTATCCTCTGATGATCAAGTGGGGGGCACTGAACGGAAGAATTGCACTGTTTGCATTATTTATGGCAGTTGGCTGTTTCGGATATCTTGCATCGGAATTTTTGCCGGATGAGTCGGTGCAACGGGTGCTGCATGTGATTAATGGTAATGATGTTATGACGGGCGTTGTGCTGGCGGGATTGACTGTTGTTAGTCTGGTGGTGTCGTATCTGGTTTCGAACAAGATTTACAGCAAAAAAGAATTTTAGGCGACCGCATGCCACTTGGCAGTAGTGAAGGGAATCGACCGCCTGCCATATGGCAGTCTGGCACCTCGGCTCCCCACACGGTCGCCGTCGGCCCATGAGCGAGTTCGATTCTATTGTATGCAAAAAGACAACTCTTACGAATTGTCTTTTTGTTTTTGGAGCTAGTGAAGGGAATCGACCGCCTGCCACATGGCAGTCTGGCACCTCGGCTCCCCACACGGTCGCCGTCGGCCCATGAGCGAGTCAAATGTCCACCGGACATTTTCCAAAGCCGCTCATGCCCTCACGGGTTCGATTCTATTGTATGCAAAAAGACAACCCTTACGGATTGTCTTTTTGCTTCTGGAGCTAGTGAAGGGAATCGAACCCCCAACCTGCTCATTACGAATGAGCTGCTCTGCCATTGAGCCACACTAGCATATGTAGTTGTATTTTTGTGCTGACTGATGCAACGTGTCTATTATACTACACTAAAAAGAAAAAAGCTACTGTTTTTTTGAAAAATTTTGTGGAGAGCAAAACCGCCGAAAAAGCTCTATGAAAAAAATATGTAGTCCTGATGTCAAACTTCCGAATACCAGTTTCAATCAGCTTCAGCTGCCACATGGAATCGTAAGAAAATCTGGATTGGCTGTAGAAAAAAAATTTTTTATATGCTATAATAACTTTGCTGCGGAACAGAAAGGGTTTTTAGATAAGAGAAATGAAATAACAGGAGATTTTTGCGGAGGTAAAAAATGGACAAATATTTGGAACTGAAAGAGAAGATTTTATCTGAAATTAAAGCAAATCTGCCAGAATTAATTACACTCAATGATGATCTTGCAGATCATCCGGAAGTATCAGGGCAGGAATTTGAAACATCCCGAAAGATCGTAGAACTCCTCAGAAAAAAAGGATTTGAAACGGAATATCCTTTTGCAGGTCTTGATACAGCCTTTAGAGGCATATACGGATCGAATGATCATAAATATAAAGTAGCAATCATGACTGAGTACGATGCACTGCCGGAGATTGGACATGCATGTGGTCACTGCGTCAGCGGATCTATCAGCATTCTTGCTGGGATCGGCCTTGCAAAATTACAGGATGAACTGGATGCAGACATCCATATTGTCGGCACACCGATCGAAGAAACCGACGGAGCGAAATGCAAACTTGTAGAAGATGGCATATTCGACCAGTATGATATGGCGATGATGATCCATTTATATGATCAGAATCTGATCTACTGTAAGCTCTTAGGACTGGCATCCTACGAATTCCATTTCCATGGCAAGGCAGCCCATGCATCACAGGCACCGTGGGAAGGTAACAACGCATTGAATGCAGCACAGCTGATGTTCCATGGGATTGATATGCTTCGCCAGCATGTAACACCGGATGTCCGCATGCACGGAATCTATACAAATGGCGGCGCAGCACCGAATATCGTGCCGGAAGAAGCAAGTGCACATTTCTATGTCCGTGCACTGGATAAAGCATATCTTGCAGATCTGCTCAGAAAGGTAGATGACTGTGCAAGAGGAGCTGCAATCATGACGCAGACAACATGGGATAAAGTACAGATCGATAAGACCTATGACAATTTGAAGAGAAATCCGGCAGGCGAGGCACTGCTTACGGAGGTTTATAACGAACTTGGTGTGGATATTAACGGAGACCATGATGAAATCTTCGGTTCGTCCGATGCCGGAAATGTAAGTTTCGCATGCCCGACATTCCATCCGACGTTGCAGCTTGCAGAAAGAGGCGTTGCACTTCATACGAAAGAGTTTGCAAGCCTTGTTAAGACTCCGAAAGCTCATGAATGTATTGAGACCGGTGCAGGCATCATCGCACTTCAGATCGCCAAGATTTTCAGTAATGAAGAGAACATCAGGAAAATAAAAGAAGATTTTAAAAAATAAAATACAGAACAAGGAGGTTCCTAAGTGACAAAATTCACTAGAAATGCCATAAAAGAAACCTTTATGCAGTTACTGAATGAAAAACCACTGGATAAAATTTCCGTCAGAGATGTTGTAGAAAGCTGCGGTATCAGCCGGAACACGTTTTATTATCACTACCATGATATTTATGAGGTTCTGGAGGAAATCCTGGAAGAAGAACGAGCAAAAACCCTGGGAGATTTCAGCGAATGGAATTCCCTTGAAGAGGGAATCCGTGGGACGACACATTTTGCGCTTCAAAACAGGCGGGCAGTCTACCATATTTATCACTCTATGAACAGGGAAAACCTGGAAAAGTTTTTTTGCCGGGTATTTGGCGAATGGATGACAGACTTTGTACGCAAGCAGGTAGAACATGAGACAATTGATGAGACAGATATTCAGCTGATTTCCATGTTTTATACGCACGGCGTTGTAGGAATTTATCTGGAATGGCTGGACAACAACATGGAGGGAGAAATTGATTATATCATTGATCGTATTGGATTTCTTTTGAAGGGAACTATCCGCACCTGTCTGGTAAGACCTGAACCGGAAGGAATTTTATATAAAGTAGAACCTGGGCAGGAACAGGCAGAGTAAAATCATTTCGAAGCAAACAAAAAACTATAGAATAAAGGAGGGCGCCGCAAGGAATCAGCGGTGCATATTTTATCATGAAACATGCAATTAGTTTTGAGCTGTTCAAGACAGACAGCAGAACAAGAGCCAGACGAGGCGTTATCCACACCCCTCACGGCGACATCCAGACTCCGGTTTTCATGCCGGTTGGGACGCAGGCGACTGTTAAGGCAATGCGGCCGGAAGAAGTAAAGGAGCTTGGGGCAGAGATTATTCTGTCTAACACGTATCATCTGTATCTCAGACCGGGTCACGAAATCGTAAAAGAAGCCGGAGGATTGCATAAATTTATGAACTGGGACAGAGCCATGCTCACAGACAGCGGCGGATTTCAGGTGTTTTCGCTGGGGCAGCTCCGCAAAATTTCAGAAGAAGGGGTTAAGTTCCGGTCTCATATTGACGGTTCGGCACATATGATCTCTCCGGAAAAGTCCATTGAAATCCAGAACGCATTGGGAGCTGACATTATTATGGCTTTCGACGAGTGTGCCCCATATCCTGCTGACAGAACTTATGTGAAAAATTCGCTGGAACGGACGACCAGGTGGCTGAAACGTTGTAAAGACTATCATCAGGACTGGGAAAGACAGTCACTGTTTGGTATCATGCAGGGCGGAATGTATAAAGATTTGCGAAAAGAAAGTGCGGCAGCCATCGTTGATATGGATCTTCCGGGCTATTCTATCGGAGGGCTTTCTGTGGGCGAGCCGAAGGAACTGTTTATCGACATGTTGGACGACTGCGTGGAGCTTTTGCCGAAAGAAAAACCGCGCTATAACATGGGAGTGGGAAGCCCTGACTACCTTTTTGAGAGTGTGGAACGAGGCATTGACATGGCCGACTGCGTTCTGCCGACCAGAATCGCAAGGCACGGACTCGCTATGACTTCACACGGAAGAGTAAACATCAAAAATGCTAAGTATGAAAGAGACTGGGAACCGCTGGATAAGGAATGTAACTGCTACACCTGCAGAAACTACTCTAAAGCTTATCTCAGACATTTATATAAGGCGGACGAAATGCTTTCCGCTATGCTTCTGTCCAATCATAACCTGTATTTTCTCGTAAATCTCATGAAAAACATCAGAACTGCGATTGAAGAAGACAGATTCTTAGAATACAAGAAGGAGTTTTATGATAAATATGGTAGATTCTAATCTCATGACAAGTGCTAGCCCGGAAAAAAACATGCACTCAGAGATGCCAATGTGTCCGCACAGTGAGTTTTGCGGGGGCTGTATCTATCAGGGCATCAGCTATGAGGAGCAGCTTGCAGAAAAAGAAAATCAGGTAAAAGAGCTTCTCTGTGCAAAACATGTCCATCCGGGGATTATGGATAATATCGAGGGGTGTCCGGGGCAGTACGGGTATCGCAACAAAATGGAATATACGTTTGGGGATTTTGTAAAAGACGGTGAAATTTCCCTGGGCATGCATCGCAAGAAAAATTTTATGTCCATTGTAACCGTGGATCACTGTCAGCTGGTAGATCCGGATTTCAATATGATCCTTAGAGCAACGCTGGATTTTGCGAAGGAACAGGGATATTCTTTTTATCATAAAAGATCCCACAAGGGACTTCTGCGTAATCTGATTATCCGAAAGGGAATGCGTACGGAAGAGCTGCTGATCAATCTGGTTACAACGGCGGAAGAAGGATTTGATGAAGATTGTTTCGTGCACATGCTGCAGGCTTTACCATTGAAAAATCATATCGTGGGGATACTCCGGACTTTCAACGATAATATTGCCGATGCAGTAAACTGTGAAGACTTAAAGATCCTTTATGGCAGAGACTACTATATGGAAAAAATCCTCGGTTTGGATTTTAAGGTCAGCGCATTCTCTTTCTTTCAAACTAACGTGGAGGCAGTAGAACGGTTGTATACAGAGGCACTGGCACTGATTGACTCTTTTGAGGGAAAATCGGTGTTTGATTTGTATTGCGGGACCGGAACCATTACACAAATTCTGGCATTAAAAGCCAAAAAAGTGCTGGGCATTGAGCTGGTGGAAGAGGCGGTAGAAGCTGCAAAAGAAAATGCCGCATTAAACGGACTCGAAAATTGCAGTTTTCTTGCAGGAGACGTTTTCGAAGTGCTGAAAAATGTGACCGAAAAACCGGATGTTATCGTGGTTGATCCGCCGAGAATGGGGATTCAGCCAAAAGCACTGGATAAGATTATCGAGTACGGAGTTAAGGAAATCGTCTACATTTCCTGCAATTCAAAAACCCTTGCAGAGAACTTAAACTACGCGGATTACTATGGTTACAAGTGTAAATATCTGAAACCATTCGATAATTTCCCGATGACAAAACATACGGAATGTATTGCATTACTGTCAAAAGTGGATGGATAATGTGATACAGGATCTTAAAAAGACTTTTTCTGAACCAGAAAAACAGATGTCTGGCAGAGAAAGTCTTTTTTGCTGTAAAAAGAACCTCCAAACGGAGCAATTCTATCCTGCACCGTTTTGGAGGTGCGCACAAGCCAGAGGGAAATTCCTCTATTTTTTTTATGATCAAAAAGATTTTAATTACAAATAAAGAAAAAAATGGAAAATACATTGACGAATCGATGGAATTATTGTAATATAATGTAAAATATAAAAATCCATATAAGGAAAAGGGAGGATGAAATGGAAAGATTTATGGAATATGAGGAATTTAAAACTGCAGTGAAAAGAGATTTGCCGATATATCTGCCGCTGAATTTGCGTAACAGACAAATAGGAGAACAAACGGTTTATAAAGTGAATCAGAAGCTGGATGGGGTGCACCTGATTCCGAAAGAACAACCTGTTGGTATGGAAAGAGAAACTGAGAAAAAGAAAGGGGATGATAAGGTAGAGGCAGTGCCGATGCCCAGTATTTATTTCGAGGATTTTTATCAGATGTTGCTAAAGGGAAACAGTTATGATAAGGTGCTGAATGTGATGGGTGACTTATTATCAGAAACTAAGATGCCGAAGGAACTTCCGGCAAAGATGACTGATTTTGCAGAATGCAAAGAACGAATCTTGCCGGAGCTGATCAATTACGAAAAGAATCAGGAATATTTAAAGAATCTTCCACACCGCAGATATCTGGATCTTGCTGTCATTTACCGGATTGTTTATGAAGTTCATCAGGATCGGTTCGGAATCATCATAACGAACGCTTTAGCGGAAGAGATAAAAATGGGGGAGGAACAGCTTTATAAAGCAGCGATGCTCAACGCTTTCCAAAACAAGGAAGTCCAAATTATCGTGCTATGCGAAAATCTTTGTGCTGTTACGAATCAAAAACACTATCTGGGCGCAACCACATTGCTGCTTCCGGGGATTTTTGAGGAAAAGGCGAAAGAACTGGACAGCGATCTTTATCTGCTGCCATCCTCCATTCATGAAATCATGGTTATTCCGACGAAAGGGTGGAAACTTGGAGATATGCAGGAACTTGTGGCAGCCGCCAACAGAGACTGTGTAGAGATTCAGGACTGGCTCTCCGATCAGGTATACCTGTATCGAAAAGATACCGGCATCATCGAACAGACAAGCTTGCAGAAGCTGAACTAAGTATACCGGCAATCTTCGAGGATGCGTTGTAAATCTGGTAGACACAGACTTGCCTAAAATTGTGTGTCAGAAGAAAGAACTTAAACATGACGGAAAAGAGCAACAATGGCAGTAAAATAAAACCGACAGACATTATGACGTGATTCCTTTCAAGCAAGATGGGTGTCATATCATTACGTTTGTCGGTTTTAAAACTTTGTTTTTATTATTTTATTCTGCGTTTTCGTCCAGTTTCGTCAGGTAGGTAATGAAAGTACCTGCGAATTTCTCTTTGGTGTCAGTAGTAATTCCGCACCAGAGCATGGAAGCTTCAATGCCACGGCTTTTCAAAATGCTGCAGCTGCTTAGTTCGCATGCACCCTCAACTTTCATTTCAGAATCGCCGGTGTAGTCCAGAAAAGCGGCTTCAAAAGCACTCAGAAGCGTGTTGCTTTCCTCATCTGAAGAATCTGATCCGTTGGAAACAGCCGGATCGGTCGAACTGTCTGCATTATCAGCAACGGAAGTATCGGCAACATCAGAAGAATCCTGTACGGTCGTATATGCAGGATAAGATTTTACCTGTTTATACTTCATGCTGCAGAGCCCTGCGATCGTTTTATAGGAGTCGGCTGCTTCATCAAGATAATCTTCCGAAAAACTCATAGAAGAAATATCTAATCGGAATGTACCGCCTTTGGTTGCGACTTTTCCGATGTTGTCAATCGAAACGACGATACCGTCATCATCCTTATAAGAAACACCGTTCATGGCTGTGTACATCAGACTGACAATGTTGTCCGTATCTTTTCGCACGATGACTTTTTTCGGAATGGAAACCTTCTTATAAGAATAGGTAATATCCGGATACTCCTCTTCATCAAATTTTTCACGGAACTTTTCGATCGCGTTATCCAGCTTGGATGTCAGCTTGCTCTCGTCTGCATCAGAAACCAGTATGGTCATGGATGCCCCGGAAGGGGTAATGTCTGCCGAATCTCCGCCGTTAAAGGAAGCCAGCTCGAACAGGAGCGATGTAGACTTAAAGTTTGCCAGAAGATTTCCAAGCATTTTGATTGGATTTTGACTGCCACTGATCCGATTCCCCGGAAGATCCTGCTCCATGCCGGAGATGGTAATTTTATAAGCAGTGTTATAAGTAGCATCGGTATAACGGAGTTTGTCGGTCAGAACGAAATGTCGGTAGCCGCCGGCATTGACCGATACACGGGACGTGTCCGTTTTTCCTATGCAGAAAACTTCCGCATCTTTGGGAAAAGTGGAATCCTTAAGATTCTCCAGACCAACGTGATTTCCTTCTGACACGGCAGAAAATACGACTTTAAAAGGACCGTGGCTGTCCGTATTTTTGGCAACGGTAAGTGCTGTTGCGAGCGGTTCCGTATAGGAAAGCATGTGGTCTGCATCATACTCGCAGAGAAGAACCACCGGGGTTTCCTTTTTCAGTGACTTGGACGAAGCCGGAAGATTGTAGATTACATTCCCGGAAGAGTCCCAGCTGGCATCAATTTTTTTATTGGATGCCCATGTCATCAGGTAGCTGGAGACATCTGCATTCGTTTCCATGGAGCTTAGCGAATCGGTTAAATCTGTTTCATATGCAAGAAGCTTGCTGCTTACGATTTCATCTAAAGATGGTTCGGCTGGCTTTTTATGTTTCCAGGCATAAATACTCCCTGCAATGCAGGCAATGAGCAAAGCAAGGATCACAATCAGCACGATCATCTTTTTTCTGCTCATCTTTTCTTTAAAAAATTTTATATTTTTCATTCCAATCACCCTGTTTTATAGTTTCTTTTTCCTTAAAATTCGAATATACTATGTGTAAAGACGTGCTTTATGCACTGTATCGTTGAATATTTTAACACAGATTATACGAAAAAGGAAGTGAATATCAAGTGAAGAAATCAGAAGGAGACAGGATTTTACTCCGGACCAGCAGCTTTGATGACTGCAGGCTGTTTGCAGAGTGGGAGACAAATCCGCAGGTCACTCAGTTTTTTACGATCGATAAAGGCAGAACGTATGAAGAAATCGTTACGGAATATGTGCAAAGAAAAGATGATGCAGATAAATTGCAGTTTACCGTCTGCCTGAAAGATATAGAGAAGCCGATTGGAAGGATTTACATCAGTAATATCGACCATCATTACGACTCGCTGGACATTACACGCATTTATATCGCAGATCCGGCACTGCGGGGAAAAGGTTATGGCGAGGAAGCTTTGCGTCTGGCTTTGAAGCTGGCATTTGAAGATATGGGTATGGAGAGAGTGACACTGGATCATTTTACTTCGAATGTGATCGCAAGAAATCTTTATGAAAAGTGGGTTTCACACCGGAAGGCATTATGCGTAACAGCGGGAAAAAAGACGGGGTGTATGTAGATCTGTATCTGATGTCCATCCTCCGGGAGGAATATTTTGCGAAGAAGGAAGCGAAGAAAGAAAATGGCTGCACAAAATAATTTGTCTTTGTTTACCAAGGAAGAAAAGTGTTTTTTGTGAGCAGAAAAAAACAAAAAAGAACTTTGCACAAATTTGAAATGATGTCTTGACATACAGGGTATTTAGTAGTAAATTTTAATATGCACACAAGATATTGTGGTTTTGGAAGCAGAAAACAATATAGTAATGATTGAAAAACCTGTCGTTTCAAGGCGGAGCGGCAGTGAATGTGTATAGAAAACGAGAAAGGGAAAAAGGAGAGGAGTGCCTATATGGAAAGCATCAGAAAGATTGTAAAAAGAGATGGAAGAACAGTCGATTTTGACGTCAGTAAAATTGCGGATGCTATTTTCAGAGCAGCGCAGGTTTTAGGTGGAAGAGACAGGGAAATGGCAGATTATCTGGCGAAGCAGGTAGAGCTATATTTGCTGGAGGTTTGTCATAATCAGATCCCGAATGTTGAACAGATCCAGGATGCGGTTGAAAAAATTCTGATTGAGAATGGACATGCCCGTACTGCCAAGGAATATATTCTTTACAGAGCGGAACGTACCAGAGTCAGAAACATGAACACCAAGCTGATGAAGATTTATGAGGACCTGACGTTCAAAGAAGCGAAAGAGAATGAGATCAAGCGTGAAAATGCGAACATCGACGGCAATACTGCCATGGGAACGATGCTGAAATATGGCTCAGAAGGTGCGAAGGAATTCTACAAGAGTTATGTAATTGATCCGAAGCATACCAAGGCACATGAAGAAGGAGATATCCACATCCACGATATGGATTTCTACACTTTGACGATGACCTGCTGCCAGATTGACCTTGTAAAACTTCTGAAAGGTGGATTTTCTACCGGCCATGGACATCTGAGAGAACCAAACGATATTGAAAGTTATGCTGCACTTGCCTGCATTGCGATCCAATCTAACCAGAACGATCAGCACGGTGGTCAGTCTGTGCCGAACTTCGATTATGGCATGGCTCCCGGCGTAAGAAAGGCATACAAGCGTCTTTATGTTACGAATTTAGGTAAAATGCTGGATTTTCTGGAAGATATTGAAGATGGCGTAGAACAGATGAAAGCACTGGAAGGCAAGATCGAACATGAACATCATGTCTATCCGTGCATGGCATGGGATAACAACTATGCGGAGATGGAACTGGAAGAGCTGAAAAAGATCGTTCCGGAAGAGGACGCAAAGAAAATGCAGGATCGTGCCAGAAAATTTGCGGATAAGGAAATACGCAGAAAGACATATCAGGCAATGGAAGCGTTTATCCATAATCTGAACACCATGCATTCCAGAGCAGGTGCACAGGTTCCGTTTAGTTCCATTAACTATGGCACAGATACGACTCTGGAAGGCCGGCTGGTCATGGAAAGCGTGATGCTGGCAACGGAAGCAGGTTTGGGTAACGGCGAGACACCGATTTTCCCGATTCAGATCTTTAAGGTAAAAGAGGGCGTAAACTACAATCCGGGCGATCCGAACTATGATTTGTTTAAACTGGCATGCAAAGTTTCTGCAAAACGGCTTTTTCCAAACTTCTCTTTCCTGGATGCACCATTTAATAAGAAATATTACATTGAAGGACACCCAGAGACAGAATGTGCATACATGGGGTGCAGAACCAGAGTTATCGGTAATACTTACGATCCAACCAGAGAAATCGTTTACGGAAGAGGAAACCTCAGCTTTACATCGGTTAACCTGCCAAGACTGGCGATCAAATCCAAAGGTGATGTAGACATGTTCTTCGAGCTTCTGGACAGAGTAATCGATACTTGCATCGACCAATTGTATGACCGGTTCAAGATCCAGTCGCAGAAGAAGGTCAAGAATTTCCCGTTCCTGATGGGACAGGGCATTTGGCTTGATTCGGATAAGCTGGGCCCAGATGATACGATTGAAGAAGTCATTAAACATGGTACACTGACAATCGGCTTCATTGGTCTTGCGGAATGTCTGAAAGCACTGATCGGTGTTCATCATGGCGAATCCAAGGAAGCGCAGAATCTTGGACTTGAGATTGTCGGTTATATGAGAAAACGTATGGATGAACAGTCTAGAAAAACAGGACTGAACTGGTCTGTTATTGCGACGCCGGCAGAAGGCCTTTCTGGCAGATTTGTCAGAATCGATAAAGAAAAATACGGAATTATTCCGGGTGTTACGGACAGAGACTATTATACTAACAGTTTCCATATCCCGGTATATTATGATATCAATGCTTTTGAAAAGATCAGATTGGAAGCTCCGTAT
>CAKQVC010000016.1 GCA_934277655.1 uncultured Clostridia bacterium | reverse complement strand
AAAGACTCTTGGGAGTTAAAACCCGGCGGAAATTATTTTACCTGCCGCAACGGCTCATCACTCATCGCGTTTACCATTCCGGAAGGACAGATCAAAAGCTGGCGCATTTCTGCCAGCCACAGTGATTCTCCCTGCCTGAAGATCAAGGAAAACCCGGAGCTGCCTGCCGAAAACCACTATGTACGTCTTAATGCAGAAGGGTATGGCGGCATGATCGTATCCTCCTGGTTCGACCGACCTCTTTCCTTTGCTGGCCGCGTCATCATTTCTGACGAAGGGCTGATTGAAAGCCGGCTGATCAATTTCGGTCGTGACATGCTTCTTATCCCCAGTGTTGCGCCTCATTTTAAACGCAGTGGAGAAAAAGAGGATATGAATATGCAGATTGATTTCCTTCCAGTCTACGGCGACGATACATCCCAGGGTACTTTCCTGAAGCTGATTGCAGAAGCTGCTGATACCAGTGAAGAAAATATCCTCGGTCATGATCTGTTCATCTACCCGAGACAGAAAGGCAGCATCCTGGGTGTTTCCGGTGAATTCATCGCAAGTCCCCGTCTGGATGATCTGCAATGTGCCTTTTCTTGTCTCAAGGGATTTTTAGCAGGAAAGAAGACAGCTCACAGTGCCGTTTACTGCGTCTTTGATAATGAAGAAGTCGGAAGTCTGACACGCCAGGGTGCAGCGTCCACTTTCCTCAAGGACACGCTGGAAAGGATCTGTGAATGTCTTTCCATGAGCCGCCAGGATTATCTCATGGCGATCGCTGGCAGTCTCATGGTTTCCGCTGACAATGCCCACGCCGCACATCCTGCTCACCCGGAAAAATCAGATCCGGTCAACCGTCCATATATGAACGAGGGAATTGTCATAAAATATAACGCTGCACAAAATTACTGCACAGATGGTTTTTCCGGCGCTATGTTTAAAGATATCTGCCGCCGTGCGGATGTTCCGTATCAGATATTTTCCAATCGTTCCGACCGTAAGGGCGGAAGTACGCTTGGCAACCTTTCCAGTGCCCAGGTTCCGGTCAGCACTGTTGACCTGGGACTTCCTCAACTGGCGATGCATGCCCCTTATGAGATGGCAGGCAGTAAAGATACCCTGTATCTGGTACGTGCGATGGAAACGTTCTACGAGTAGGATTATAACTAAAAAAGCTTTCAGAGACTATTCTAGCATCTGAGAGCTTTTTCTTTCGCTTTTATAAATTTTTTCCTGCGGCGCTACAGTTCCAGCTCGTACATGATCATGGCAAGCGCCGCCATTCCTGCCGTCTCTGTACGGAGAATGGTTTTGCCGAGGGTAACAATCTGTACTTTGTTTTCAAACGGTGCATCAGTGTCTGCCACCATCTGCTCTCTGCCGATTACAATCTTGGATAGCATTTGAATTTCATTCTCGCTGAACCCGCCCTCCGGTCCGATGATAACAGCGACTCTGGCTCCGTTTTTGATTCCTGAGGAAGCCACTCCCCGCAGGCAATCCTTTATCGTTCTGTTTTCTTCGTTTTCGTAAGGACAGATGACAAGATCATATGCGGTTTCCAGCTCATGAACCATGTCCGGGAATTTCAGGGGCTCCCTGACCTTAGGGATCACGCCTCTCTTGCACTGCTTTACTGCCTCATCGCTGATCTTCTGCCATCTGGAAAGCTTCTTCCCGAATTGTCCTTTATCTACGACAACCGTACGCTCCATAAATACCGGCACGATGCTGTCAATTCCCAGCTCTACCGTTTTCTGAATGATCGTCTCCATCTTGGATGCCTTGGGTATGCCCTGATACAACGTCACTCTCGTTTCCGGCTCTCTTGCAAACTTCTGTTTATCTACAATTCTAAGCGTTACACAGGTCTCCTGAATATCTTCGATCTCGGTTTCGTATTCCCACTCGGTTCCATCCGATACAGAAACGCAGTCCCCGACATGCCCTCGCAGAACCTTCGTCAAATGCTTGATGTCTTCCGGCTTTTCCAGATAAACATGTGCTCCCGTAATTGCCTCTTCCTCAACAAAGAATCTGCTCATCTTTTCTCCTCTGTCATTTTTGTTTCTCTCATTTTTTTATCGTTTGTTATCCTTTCGCACGCCCTGCTTTAGCATGTTTTCGCTCTTTCTTCCTAGCCATCCTCTTTATAACTCTGCTACGATCGCACACCACATGCCATCCTCACGGATTTCGACAATACGAAAGCCCAGACTACGAATCGTGTCTGCCACCAGTTCTTCCTTTTCGACGAGAATACCTGAAGAGATATATTTTCCACCGGGTGCAAGATGTGCTGCCACGTCCTTGCTCAGCATCATAACCAGATCTGCCATCAGATTCGCTACGATCAGATCAGCTTTCATATCGATACCTTCGGTCAGATCTCCATACTGCGCCGATGCCACATTTTCCACATGATTCAGCCGGATATTTTCTCTTGCAATTTCAACCGCCTGCGGATCAATCTCAATCCCAACTACCTTCGAAGCTCCCAGCAGTGCTCCGGCAATTGATAAAATCCCGGATCCACAGCCCACATCTAACACTGTATCTCCCGCTTTCTGATAGTCCTCCATCAGACGGATGCACAGTGATGTTGTTTCATGACCGCCGGTTCCAAAAGCCATGCCCGGATCGATTTCAATGATCTTATCCCCCGGATGCGGTGTATAGTCTTCCCATGTCGGCTTTACCACAATGGATGTTCCTGCCCGAAGCGGCTTAAAGTACTCTTTCCAGTTGTCCTTCCAGTCCTCATCGTTGACAACCTGCACCGCCATTTCCAATGTTCCGAAATCCGGATCTTCGCCGAAGATACCATTTTCTGCCTGCTTTTTTAAGCGGCTTACCGCTTCTTTTACTTCGCAAAGCTTTTGCTCTCCGCTTTCATCTGCATCCAGGAAAATCTGCACGCTGGGTGTTTCTTCTCCCAGCTTCATCACTTCCGCATCCACGTAATCCCAGTCATAATCATTTTTTTTATTCAAGAGATCTTCGATATCGCGGGGATTTTCTACCACTGTATCGGTAATTCCCAGATCCATCAGTGCCGAGATCAGAGGTTCCAGCCCACCAATCCCCGTTTCTATTTTTACATCAATATATTTCATATTGCATCCTCCGATTTTTTTGTTTCCGGCTCAGCATCCTGTCCGATTCCTCCGATCGTGCGCAACGTCCAGTTTTTGATGCTTTCCACTGGAATATGAATCAGCGCCAGCACATCTTTGATGCGGTCAAGAAGCCAACAGAAGATTTTCCAGCTTCCTTCTACGAAGAAATCATAGAATTTTACAACCGGTTTGGAAGAAAATCCTACCGCACACAGGGATGCCAGTCCAAAGATCAAACCGTAATATACCACCCAGTTGTTGACCGGGATCACGCCCAGTCCGATGCCATTAAACTTAATGGCATATCTGACGATCAGATGGAAAATATAGATTGGCATCGTATTCATGCCGATGTAAGCCAGATAATTTTTCCTGTTAGGAAGAATATTGACCATCAGGATAATCCATCCCCATGCCAAAAACAGGATCATTGCTCTGCCGATGATGTCCCAGTACCAGGTAATTCCCAGCTCACAAGCCGGATTCTTTAATAAATAGAAACCAACCGGAAGCTGCGGTACGCAGAATGCCAAGAAGCAGGAAATTCCCATCAACGCAGTACCCAATGCCCAACAATGCCATTTTTTCAGGCACTGCAGTTTCTTCAGCTGATCACCTGTGCAGTATACCGCCATGACGAAGAACGGGAAGTAGGAAACTACCCTTCCCAGTCCGAAACGATCTGAAAAAAACGGAACCTGTCCTGCCAGCAGATACACCACAATGCTCAGTTCCAATATATATGGTACCTTCATCCACTCTTTCGTAAAATAGCGGTAAAAGAAAAGTGCCCACAAATACCAAAGTGCAAATGGCGGCTGATCCCAGTGCAATACTGCATTGCCGAAGAAATACTGCCTTACGAAATAAAAGAACGGAATTCCCAGAAGATACGGCCACATGAACGTATGGAATGATGTCTCCTTGGAACGATCCGGTTTTTTTGAAAAATAGCCTGACAGGAATACAAATGCCTGCATGACAAAAACATTGATTGTAATATACACAACACCGCCAAGGGATGCCTGGCTGAAATGTCCTGCTACTCTCGTAAAATGCGAGATCGGGATTGACCACATCAACAGCCCCCTGAACGTGTCAAACATATAATCTCTTTGCTTTATCTGTTCACCCATAAATTTATCTTATTCTTTCGCCCAGCCTTTCACGCAGCTTACCGCCTTGTTCCAGCCTCTGAGAAGTTCTCCTTTCTTTACTTCATCCATAGCAGGCTCGAATGTCCGGTCAGCCTGCCAGTTTTCGACGACATCTTCGGTACTTTCCCAGTATCCTGTCGCAAGACCTGCAAGGTAGGCAGCTCCCAGCGATGTCGTTTCAATGCATTTCGGACGTTTTACTGTGCAGCCCAGAATATCAGATTGAAATTGCATCAGGAAATTGTTTGCCGAAGCACCCCCGTCTACTTTCAGGCTTACCAGACTTTCGCCCAGGTCTTCTGCCATGGCATCGATCAGATCTTTCGTCTGATATGCCATCGATTCCAGAGTTGCTCTTACCAGATGATTCTTATTAGAACCACGGGTAATTCCCAAAACCGCACCTCTGGCATACGGATCCCAGTATGGTGCACCCAGCCCTACAAACGCAGGAACCACATAAACTCCGCCTGCGTCCGGCACAGCAAGCGCCATCTTCTCTGAATCAGCTGCACGCTCCAGTATGTTGAGTTCATCCCGCAGCCACTGGATTGCGGCTCCACATACGAACACCGACCCTTCCAGTGCATAGTTTACCTTGCCGTCCAATCCCCACGCGATGGTCGTAACCAGTCCATGATTAGAAAATACCGGTTTTTCACCAATATTCATCAGCAGGAAGCATCCGGTTCCGTAAGTATTTTTCCCTTCGCCTGCATGAAAACAGGTTTGTCCGAACAGTGCCGACTGCTGATCGCCTGCAGCCCCGCTGATTGTGATCGGTCCGCCGAAAATATTCTCACTGGAAGTCCCGAAAATGCAGCTGGATGGTTTCGGCTGCGGCAGCATGGATCTTGGTATATCCAGAAGTTGCAGAATCTCACCATCCCATTCCAGAGTATTGATATTGAACATCATAGTCCTGGATGCATTGGAATAATCCGTCACATGCACTCTGCCGTCCGTCAGTTTCCAGATCAGCCAGGTTTCCACCGTGCCGAATAGAAGCTTTCCGGCTTCTGCTTTTTCACGAGCCCCCGGCACATGATCCAGGATCCATTTCAATTTCGTTCCGCTGAAGTAAGCATCAATCAAAAGTCCTGTCTTGCTGCGGATCATATCCCCATAACCTGCCTGTATCAGCTGGTCACAATATTCTGCAGTTCTCCTGCACTGCCACACGATCGCATTGCACACCGGAATCCCGGTCTCTTTATCCCAGACTACCGTTGTTTCTCTCTGGTTGGTTATACCGATCGCTTCGATATCCTCATATGTACAATTTACCTTTAAAATAGCTTCCTGCGCCACACCCATCTGCGTTGACCAGATTTCCATCGGGTCGTGTTCGACCCAGCCTGCTTTTGGATAAATCTGCGTGAACTCTTTCTGCGCAACGCTTACCATATTGCCCTGTTTATCATAAAGGATACACCTTGAGCTGGTCGTTCCCTGATCCAGAGCCATAATATATTTTCCCATGGTATTTCTCCTGTCTTTATACGAACAGCGTCATAATCTGATTAGAAATATTCATTCCTTTTACAGTCAGCCTGATTCCCAGTTCATCTTCTTCTGCTGCTCCTGTATCTACAAAATCCTGAAATGCTTCTTTTTCCTTCCTGTAGATGTCCCAAAGATCCTTGCCGAACCGCCTGTGAAAATCTTTTTTGCTGATTCCCTGATTCTTTCGTAGTCCCGTAAACATGTACTCTGAAACATTGTCACGATATGCATTCTTGACAAAGCTGTCAACTGCCCCGGTCCCCAAGGCATTGGTTGTTCCCAGGAAAACATCTTTTCCCAGGTCCAGCTGATCCATTGCATCAACATATTTTCGCACATCTGCAATATTCGAATAGCGCACATTCTCCATGAAAGAATGTGCCGATGGCCCGAATCCCAGATATTCGCCCATGTTCCAATACCGCAGATTATGCACGCTTTCCTGTCTGGATTTCGCCACATTGGAGATCTCATACTGGTGAAAACCTGCCTCGTCCAGGATTTTCAATGCATATTCATACATCAGCCGGTCGTCCTCCGGTTTCGTTTCATGGTAAATGCCGCTTAATGCATCCTCTCCAAATCTGGTATTTTCCATGATCTCCAGGCTGTAAAGGGAAATATGCTTCGGGTTCAGCTCGATCGCCTGCTGTACAGATTCGATCCAGGATGTAAAGGTCTGCCCGGAAATACCAAACATCAGGTCCAGACTGATATTTCTCAGTCCGGCTTTTCTCGCCATATCAACAGCACGGATAATGTCTTTTCGATTATGGATTCTGCCCAGGATTTTCAAAACGTTGTTGTCAAAGGACTGTGCCCCGATGCTCAGGCGGTTCAGCCCTGCTTTTTTATATCCTCGGAGCCGGTCAACGGATGCTGCTCCCGGGTTGCATTCCATGGAAACTTCTGCCTTATGAGTCAGTTGAAAATAGTTCCGGATGCAGTCCATGATTTCTGCAAATTGCTCTGACAGCAGAATCGTTGGTGTCCCTCCCCCAAAATAAATGCTTTCTATTTTTTTATCATTGCACCGGATACCATAATATTCAATTTCTTTGCAAACAGCATCTGTATACCTTGCTCTCAGCTCATCATCGTGATCCGGGATGGAATAAAAGTCACAGTACGGACATTTACTCCTGCAAAAGGGAACGTGAATATAGATCCCTCTTTTTTTCATAATCCGTCAATCCCTTCTCTTTATTTGTTATCATCATATTTCAGAACGGCAGTGAAGGCTTCCTGCGGAACCTCGACTTTACCGAACTGTCTCATTCGTTTTTTTCCTTCCTTCTGTTTTTCCAGAAGCTTCTTCTTTCTTGAAATATCGCCGCCATAACATTTTGCGATAACGTCCTTGCGATATGCTTTTACCGTTTCTCTTGCGATAACCTTCTGTCCGATGGCTGCCTGGATCGGCACTTCGAACTGATGCATCGGAATGATCTCCTTCAGCTTTTCGCAGACAAAACGACCTCTTGCATAAGCCTTGGACTCGTGGACAATCATGGAGAATGCGTCCACCAGTTCTTTATTCAAAAGCACATCCATCTTTACCACATTGGACTTTTCATAACGGATGAACTCATAGTCCAGAGAGCCGTATCCTCTGGTCTTGGATTTCAATGCATCGAAAAAATCGTAAATAACTTCATTCAGCGGCATCTCATAATGCAGCTGCACTCTGGTCGGCGTGATATATTCCATATGGATCATGGTTCCACGTCTGTCCTGACAAAGTTCCATGATGCTTCCCACATACTCATTTGGGATCATAATGTCAGCTTTTACAATTGGTTCCTCAATATGGTCGATCTCCTGCGGTGCCGGAAGGTTCGAAGGATTCTGTATCATCTCAATGGTTCCGTCCGTCTTGACAACTTTATAGATAACACTCGGAGAGGTGGTAATAACCGCCAGGTTGAATTCTCTTTCCAGTCGTTCTACGATGATCTCCATGTGCAGAAGTCCCAAAAATCCGCAGCGGAAACCAAAACCAAGAGCTGTTGATGTTTCTGGTTCGAAATGGAAGGCGGCATCGTTAACCTGCAGTTTTTCCAGTGCGTCCTTAACGTTTTCGTATTTTTCGCCTTCTGCCGGATAGATACCGCAGTAAACCATCGGCTGTACTTTTTTGTAGCCTGGAAGTGTTTCTTCTGTCGGATCGTTATCCAGTGTGATTGTATCGCCTACCCGCGCATCCGACACTTGCTTGATGCTGCCGCAGATGTAGCCTACTTCTCCTGCTCGCAGCACATTCGTCGGAACCGGAGATGGTGCGCAGACGCCAACTTCCGTAACTTCATATTTTTTATTCGTGTTCATCAGACGGATCATATCGCCTCTTTTCACTTCTCCGTCAAAAATCCTTGTATAAATGATAACACCTTTATAGTTATCATATTTCGAGTCAAAGATCAGCGCTTTCAGCTTGCCGTCCGGATCTCCACTGGGTGCCGGAATATTCTTGACGATGTCTTCTAAAAGTTCTTCAATTCCGATTCCCTCTTTTGCCGAAATCAGCGGTGCTTCCGATGCGTCCAGCCCTATAACGTCTTCGATTTCTTCTTTGGTTTCATCCGGCCGTGCAGATGCCAGATCAATCTTGTTCAATACTGGAAGGATCTCCAGATTTTCATCTAATGCCAGATAAACGTTCGCTAATGTCTGTGCTTCTACTCCCTGCGTCGCATCTACCACCAGCACTGCGCCTTCACAGGCTGCCAGGCTTCTGGAAACTTCATAGTTAAAGTCCACGTGACCTGGCGTATCAATCAGGTTGAAAATATATTCGTTTCCATCCTGTGCCTTATACACCAGTCTCGTCGTCTGCAGTTTGATGGTAATACCACGTTCCCGTTCCAGTTCCATATTGTCCAAGAACTGTTCTTTCATGTCTCTATGAGCAACCAGACCTGTTTTTTCAATGATCCGGTCTGCCAGAGTGGATTTACCATGGTCGATATGTGCAATAATGCTGAAATTTCTGATATATTTCTGATAGTCCATACTGTCCTCGCGATGTAATAAAGTGATATAGTCATGCCCGATTTCTTGTCCTTTTTCTTTTCTTGCGATTTACTCCAGAATCATCGAAAGCATACTAATCCAACTTTATTTTACCCCAAAACGTCTGCCAGTTCAATACGATTTTCAGGATCTTTTACTCTTATCTACTTGTCATCTTCGGTTGAATCCTTCTATCCTTTCTCCTGCGCTTTCCAGTAGATTTACCGTTTTTACCAGCACCGCCGGCTGGCCGCTGACCTGTGCGCAACGCTCATCTGCCGTCAATAAAGCCAATGTTCCTGCAAACGCAAACAGAAAAACAAGCAGCATTCCCAGCCAGAATCCTGCCACTTTTCTGTTTCTTTCTTTTCTTCTTCCTCTTCTTCCGTGGCAGTATCTGTTGCTGTTGCTGTGCCAATCACTTACCTGTTTATCTCTATTCTCTTTTTCTTCCTGCCTCCTGTGCTGTCTTCTCATAGTTTTCCCGCCTCTTCATACCTTTTTATGTATTGATCTGCTGCCTTATGTTTCCCTCCATCATATCTGCTTTTTTATATTTGCGCCTGTCGTATCTGTTTTCCCGCTCAGCAGGAAAAGCTCTAAGCCCCCTGTTTCAGCGTCTTAGCCAGAACTTTCCCGACAATAGCTGCCGTGTTTCTGCACTCCGTAATATCGTTTCGGTTATAGCCGATTTCCAGCAACATATATTTTGATGACAATCCCTGATTATAGCGATACCCCCGTTCAAGAACCTTTCCTGTAAATCCACTGTAATCTTTCGATGCATTTTCGTTCATGGCACGGATGAATTTCAGATTTTTCTGATATGTCTCTACTGCGTTGCTGACCACGTAAGAATATTTCGCACAGGTTTTCCCATTTACTGCTACCGTCGCTGCCGGAACTTCCGCCGCAATGGCATCTCGATGCAGGTCGATAACGCACACGATGGAAGGATATTTTTTTAGAAGCTTTTCTGTTGTCTCGTAAGAACGGTTATAGGACAAATTATAGGATGGGTCATCATGAAGGGTCTGATCATGCACCACACCGATGCCTTCCTCTTCCAGGGCTTCTGCCAGAACATCTCCGACATCTCGAACTGTATTTTCCTTAGCTTTTTTATGATAATTTCCGCCCGATGATGGAAGATAAGACTCTGTTGCATGGGTATGTACGATGAGAACCGCAGGATCCTTGCCAAAGATCACGGTTTCAGTATCAGAACTTTTACTGGTGACAACTTTCGTGCTGTCCTTCCCATTGCCTTTCTTTGATGAACTGCTGTCCTTTCCTGCCACTTTACCTGCTGCCTGCGCTTTTCTGTTCTCATCCTTGCCGTCTGCTGCACCACTGGTATCTGCACTTGTCGGATTCTGGTCAGCTCCCCCTGCCTGCTCTCCCTGCGCCTCGTTGTCCCTTGAATCTGCTACCTCAAATTCCAGTTCCGGATATGCGGATGAAATGCATAAAGCCCCTAGTTCCGACGAGCTCAGCTTTCCACCCCTTCCGGAATATCCGAGCGCGCCATTAAAAAAACCGCTTCCTTCCTGAAATTTCATATCACAAAAAAGCACAGTACTCGTCACGTACACGCACAGGAGCACCATCACAAAACCTCTTTTCATCGTCCTCTCTCCATTTCCTTCTTCTATACTTTAAGAGTATATGCCTGGATGGAGTGTAATATTTATAGCATCTGAAAGAATGTCCGCAAAGTCCTTGATGATCTGGTCAATGTCTGTGGAAGTAACGATCATGCCAAAATTTTCTTCTCTTAAATAGCTCTCTAAACAGTCCTCCAGACAGTCCTCGGCTGCCGCACAAAATCTTTCGGCTCCATTTTCTTCTTGATGTCTGTGTTCTTCCTTTATCCGGTCTGCCGCATCCAGGATCAGAGTCCTCGCATCAATGACGGTTGGAACACCAATTGCAATAACCTTGCATCCCAGGCTCTTCTCATTGATCGCCTTGCGGCGGTTTCCCATTCCTGCTCCCGGTTCAATTCCTGTATCGCAGATCTGAACGGTTGTGCTGATCCTCGCAATGCTCTTTGCTGCCAGTGCATCAATGACGATGACAACCTCCGGCTTTGTCAGGGAAACTGCCTTTTCGATCAGTTCCGCAGTTTCCATGCCTGTCACACCTGTTACCGAAGGATTAAATCCACTCACGTTCGCCATTTCCCAGTCGCCGTCACATTCGAATATGGAAAATAGATGCCTGGTTATTTTCACTTTGTCAACCGTGTGTGGTCCAAGGCTGTCCGGCGTTACTTTTTCGTTTCCGAGTCCCACCACCAGAACCTTCAGATAATAATGAAATGGAATAAATTTTTTCAGTTCCTCTGCGATCACTCTTGCTGCTCGCTGTTTGATATGGTCTTTTTCTTCCAAAATCCCCTTGATTTCTACCGTAACATAGTGACCTTTGGATTTTGCGAAGAGTTTCTCTCCTGTTTCATCTGTAATCTCTATCGATATGACCGAAATATTTTCGTCCGGCTGAGACTGTTTTCGGATATAGCCTTGAGGGTTCGCCGTTCCACTGGTTTCGCCTTCCCGCATCTTCGCCGCTTTTCTGGCTTTCTCCAGGAGTTCTTCCATCTCAACAGCAAGGTCCGTTCTATAGTTCATGTCTGTTTCCTTCCTATTTATATAATAACTCGCTTAAATTTTGATTTTTTTCTATTTTTCCCTTGCAATTGCGGCTTTATTCATATATAATTCATATTGCGAATTTATGTCCTGTTTCGGCTGATAAACAGTTCGAAACGCATGAAAATTTTAATAAAGTGGGGTGAAAAACACATGGCAAACATCAAATCCGCAAAGAAAAGAATCAGAGTCATCGACAAGAAAACTGCAAGAAACAGAAGAATTAAGAATCATCTTAAAACTGTTCTGAAAAACTTCGACGCTGCAATGGCTGAAGGAAACTTCGACCTGGCACAGGAAAAGTTAAGACTTGCAGAAAAGAAACTGATGCAGGCTGCTGCAAAGGGAACTATTTCCAAGCACGCTGCTTCCAGAAAAGTTTCCAGACTGACTAAAAGATTCAACGCTGCAAAAGCTGCAAAATAAGTCTCACCCGTCCCCACCCGTGCATAAGTTAAATGCACAGCATGAGCAATCGAAAACCCATGGATGTGTCTCCCATGGGTTTTTTCTTAAGAAAGAAAATCTTTCAGTGAAAAAGGGAGAAGAAAGTATGTTTTCAAAACTATTTAAGAAGAAGGACCCAAAAGACCCATTAAAATCCGCTGCAACACCGGCTTCCCCGGGGAAGCCGGATAAAAAAGCTTCCGGTCAGACAAGTGCCGATACCGCTGCTACCATGACAGAAGAGGAAAAAGCAGCTGCTAAACAGGCTGCCAAAGAAGCTGCGATTGCGGCATATAAAGAGAAAAGAACGCTGACACTTTCTCGTTTCTTCGAGATCGCAGGGCTGCCTTTCCCTGATAAATTCAGTGACAAAAAAGATCACGTAATCAGCGATTTCACGGCTGACCCGCGACGTCTGACGGAAGACTCCGTCTTCCTGTTCTGGGAGAAAGCACCTCTTTCGGTCGGTGATCCTCTCGCCGCACTTCAAAAGGCTGTAGACAGCCACTGTCTCTGTATTATTTCCAGCGTCCCATGTGATGCTGAAAACAGCATCGTTATCGATGAAAAAACAGAGGACGGAAGGAGCGTTATCATCGAGGCATATATCCGGGCTTCCCACTATATCCGCTCCATCCACAAGGCAAAAGTCATTTCGGTTACCGGTTCAGTGGGCAAAACTTCGACAAAAGAAATGATTGAAGCTGTCCTTCGGCATCATTATAAACGCCCGATCATTTCCAAGGGGAATAACAATTCCATGTACTCCATTACCCGGAATATCCAGAGTCTGAGACGGACCACCAATGTCTACCTGCAGGAAGTCGGTGCTTTCGTGCCTCGCACCATTGAGTACTCTGCCCGTCAGTTGGAAGTGGATATGGCGGTCTATACCAATATCGGACACTCACACATTGAAAGCTACGGCAGTGCAGAAGCCATTAAAGAAGATAAGCTGTCTCTTTCTACCTTCGGTAAGCCGGATGGTCTTGCTTTCATCAACTATGATGATCCGGTGCTGATGGGGCATCCGTTTACGCAGAAAACGATTACTTACAGCCTGAAAGACCCGTCTGCCATGTATTATGCCGCAGACATTGTGCGTGATGATGATGGTTATCGTTTTACAATCTGCGAAAATATGCCGACTGATACGGAAGCAGTTTCTGCCGGCAGCCAGCCTCAACGCTTTCCTGCCCGGATCCACACGCTCGGCGAGCATAACGTTCTCAATGCAGTCGTTGCCTTTTCTGTAGGACGCGCATTAAAAATCAAGCCGGAAGAGATTCTGGAAGGACTGGAAACTTATCGTGCATCCGGAATGCGTCAAAATATCGTCCAAGCCGGGAAGTATCGTATTTTCGCTGACTGTTACAACTCCTCTCTGGTTGCTGTCCGGAACACCTTAAAGGTTGTAGACGAACTGCAGGTTCCTGACGGAAATCAAAAGATTCTGGTGCTCGGCGACGTAACCTCTCTGGGCGATCTTGCAGAAGAAACCCATCGCCAGATTGGTCAGGAAGTTGCTGCACACCAGTCTGATCTTTTTATCGGCTACGGCATCAATATGAAGTATGCGGTGGAAGAAGCCTTAAAAGCAGGAGTTCATGCTGTTTATTACGAAGACCGCTCAGAGATGGAAGCTGCCTTAAAGGCTGCTGCATCCCCCGGAGATCTGGTTCTGTTCAAAGCCTCCCATGCTGTCAACCTGGGTGCGACCATGGATAAACTCTTCGGTACGGATTTCAACGAAAGCTCTGCCATCGGCCATAAACAATTTGATCTTGTTATCAAGGGCGACTTCGAATACTATATTTTTGAAAACAGTGCATCCATAAAGACCTATTTGGGTACAGATGAGCATGTTACTGTTCCGTCTCACATTGAAGCGACAGTAACAGACGAGTTGCATGAAGTAGAAGTAACGAAAAATCTGCCTGTTGAAAAAATCGGCAAAACCGCATTCCGTGAAAAGACTTTCGTCAAGGAAGTTATCCTGCCTGAAACCATTGTCCGGATCCGTGACGGCGCATTCAAGGGTTCCGGTCTGACTCATTTCGAAGGTCCAGCCAGCCTGCTTTCAATCGGGGACGAAGCTTTCGCTGACTGCCCGGATCTGCAGGAAGTTCTTCTTACAGAAACTACCGACCAGTTGGGAGAAAAATTGCTGGAAAACAGCCCTCAAGCTGTGTTAAAATATAAATAAGCGTTCTATAAAAAATTGAATTTTGAAAGGAATTTATCGATATGTCATTACACATTGGCGCATCCAAAGGACAGATTGCAGAAACCGTTCTGCTCCCCGGAGATCCTTTGAGAGCAAAATTTATTGCAGAGAATTTTTTAGAAAGTCCGAAGCAATATTCGGAAATCCGCAATATGTACGGCTTTACCGGAACATATAAAGGCGTTCCTGTTTCTGTACAGGGAACAGGCATGGGTATGCCGTCCATGGGGATCTACTCCTGGGAGCTGATCACAGAATATCAGGTCCAGAATCTGATCCGTATCGGTACTGCCGGTGCATTTACAGAAGATCTTGCCCTGGGCGATGTTTTCGTTGCCATGGCAGCTTCCACAGATTCCAACTATCAGCACGCATTTGACCTGAACGGACAGTTCAGCCCGTCAGCCAGCTGGGATCTCATGAAAAAGGCATTGCAGGCGAGCCAGGAAACGGGTATTCCGTTCAAGGCAGGAAATGTAGTAACCTGCGACGTTTTCTATGAATTCGGCGACTGGTGGAAAAAATGGGCGAAGATGGGCGTACAGGCAGTTGAAATGGAAACGGCAGCCCTTTATACCAATGCAGCGTATAACCACGTCAACGCTCTTTCCATGATAACGATCAGCGATAACTTTGTCACCGGAGCCAAGAGTACGGTTGAGGAACGGCAGAATTCTTTCACGAATATGATGAAGCTGGCATTGGAAACAGCAGTGCTCTAGAATTTCGCTTTTCTGATTTTTCTTGTTCTAGATATTGAAAAAGAGCAGGGGGAGGGAATCCTTACCTGCTCTTTTTCGTTATGTGATATTATCCCTTAGCTGCGTGCTAAAAGTCGCTTTCTGGCTGGTTTTACTTGGGTGGGGGATGGTTTCATTTACCGAAAAAAAATACAACCACTGCATTTGCGATTGTATCCTGTTTGTCTTCATTGTTTATGAAATTGATATTTCTTAATTATGCGTCCGTCCGATTCTTCGTTCTTATCGGCTGACATATGCACAGTTATGCTCTGCCTCTGTTTATACGCTTGATGTCATATATGGACGATTTATTCTGCTGGCCCGGCTGACCTGGTCTTTGACCCCACACTTGCCTTTATCCGGTTTCCGGAGGACTTACTTCTAAGGTACGCCATGATCACCGCGAGATCTCCTGCTCACGGCTTACGTGGATCCTTTTGCCCGCACCTGGCCTGGACTTGCAACCACAGACCCGGGACAGCTCCATCTATTTTACCTTTTTGGAGAAAAAGTTTCAAGAGTTTCTTCTCGTTTTTTTTATTGTAAATTGTAATAATAAGCTGAACGTAAATTACAATAGCAATCCCAAAAAAAGATCGTAAAAAATCATGATATAGGATGCCGATAGACCTGATCCTGCTCATCCGCAAAATATCCTCCGGCAAAATCATTGCCGGTCGCCAGAGCCAGGAGATGCACTTCGCTTGCCCCTGCCTCTTTCAGTGCCTGTGCACATTGATTTGCCGTTGCCCCGGTTGTGTAGACATCATCAATTAAAATCACGTTCTTACCCTGCAGTCTCTTTCTATTATGCTCCGGCACCATAAAAACGCCCTGCATGTTCAGATATCTTTCTTCTTCGGAAAGCGCTCGCTGCGCAGAGGTTGCACGCGTCCGGAT
>CAKQVC010000015.1 GCA_934277655.1 uncultured Clostridia bacterium | reverse complement strand
GATGGGGGTTATGGTTAGGGGAGGCAGACAATATACGCTTCTAAGTGGGAACCAGGTTGGGGAACTTCTCTTTGATTATTTATGCAGAGTAAGGCTTCCGGAAGGAGACGCTGAAAGCAGCAAGGACAAGGTTGTGCTGAAGAGCTACGTCAGTTCACCGATGATCGGACGGATCGCAGCAGACAAAGGCATGGAGCTGAAAGAAGTTTTTACGGGCTTTAAAAACATTGCTGCCTATATGGAAAAACTGCAGGAGCAGGGACGATCAGATGCATTTTTCTTTGGATTCGAAGAGAGCCTTGGCTATCTGTATGGCGATTATACCAGAGATAAAGACGGGATTTTAGCTGCCGCAACGGTATGCCTTCTGGCTGCAGAGCAAAAAAAACAGGGAAAAACACTGGCAGATCGGCTGGAGGAAATTTACCGAAAGTACGGATACCTCTGTGCAGGCGGATTTTCCAGGGTATACGAAAGTGAAAAAGACCGGCCGAAGATGGATCGGATCATGAATATCTTGTTCCAAAATGGATTGAAGAAAAAAATGCCGGGTATCGGGAAAGAAACCTGCTATCGGGTGCAAAAGATGTACTGTGCGGATTTTGAAGGGGGACACAGGCTGATCATTCGGCCATCGGGAACAGAATTAAAATTAAAGACATATATTTTTTCGGCAGGAGAAACAGCTGAAGAGGCAAGGCTGACCGGAAAAAGGATGGAAGAGGGAATAAGAGATTTTATCAGAAAGGTAGAGACATATGAATAAAGTAATAACAGGAATGGATAAAAGTGGTTCTTTCCGTGTGTATCTGACAATTTCAACGGAACTGGTGGAAACCGCCAGACAGATCCATAATACAACGCCGCTTGCAACGGCAGGACTGGGAAGAGTGCTGACCGGCACAGGGCTGATGGGATTGCTTTTAAAGAATGAAAGCGATAAACTGACCGTGATCTTTAAGGGAGACGGGCCGGCGAAACAGATACTGGCGACTGCTTCTGCAGATGGAGCCGTAAAAGGATATATTGCCAACCCGGACGTTGATCTTCCACTTAATGAAAAGGGTAAACTGGATGTGGGTGGTTCACTGGGAATCGGAGAGCTTACCGTTATCAAAGACCTTGGACTGAAAGAACCTTATGTAGGAACGATTTCTCTGGTATCAGGAGAAATTGCAGATGATCTGACTGCTTACTACTATATTTCAGAGCAGCAGAACACAGCGATCTCTCTGGGTGTTAAAGTGGATGTGGATTATACGGTCAAGGCAGCGGGCGGCATGATCATCCAGATGCTGCCGGATGCAAAGGAAGCTGCAGCTGATGCACTGGAAGCCATGATAGCCGATCTTGCGCCGATTACGACTCTGGTAGAAGAAGCGGAAGCTGCCGGTGCAGGAAAAACGCCAGAAGGTGTGCTACAGACGATGATGGAGCAGATCTTCGGGCAAATGCCGGAAGAATTCCAGGTGGAAACTCTGGAATTCAGAGACCTCCGCTGGGAATGCGACTGCTGCGAGGAACGTCTGGAACAGGTGCTGATGACGATCGGAGAAGATGACCTGTCAGAGATCATCCGGGAGGATGGGCAGGCGGAGCTTGTGTGCCAGTTCTGCGAAAAAAAATATTTCTTCGATAAGGCACACCTCGAAAGCATCCTGGAAAGCATCAGAAACTAAGTAAAAAAGGTAATGGATCAGAAACTACGCAGCAAAAGAAGGGAGACAAAAATGGATAAGAAAAAAATCGGCGTTATTTTTGGGGGCAGATCTAGCGAATATGAGGTTTCGCTGCTGTCCGCTGCATCTGTCATCGAAAATATTGACCGTGATAAATATGATCTGATTTTTATCGGAATTACCAGAGATGGAGCGTGGAAGCATTATAAGGGTGATCCATCAGCAATCGCAGAGGATAGATGGGAAGAAAGTGCAGCTCCTTTAAACATCGGTGCTCTGAAAGAACTGATCGATTTTGCACTTCCGATCATGCACGGGCCTTATTGCGAAGATGGCAAAATCCAGGGGCTTTTGGAAATGCTGGACATTCCTTACGGTGGATGCGGTGTCATGGCGTCTTCTGTTGCAATGGATAAGCAGATAGCTAAGCAGGTCTTTGCAGAAGCAGGACTGCCGGTATGCCGCCATGCTTTCGTGACTAGATCAGAGTTGACTGACGAGATGGAAAATACGCTGGATCGAGTGGAGCGTGCTTTAGGATATCCTTGCTTTATCAAGCCGGCGAATATGGGCTCCAGTGTCGGAGTCAGCAAGGCCAAAAATCGTGATGACCTGAAAGCCGGGCTGCTTCTGGCACTGCAGTATGACAGCAGGATCGTTGTCGAAGAGTTTATCGAATGCAGAGAGCTGGAAACCGGAATCTTGGGAAATGATTATCCGCAGGCAGCAGAGGTGGGAGAGATCTTGCCATCTGCAGAATTTTATGACTATGATGATAAATATAAGAGCGGAACATCCAAGCTGTGCATTCCGGCTGAAATTTCTCCAAAAACACGAGAAGAAATCCGGATGCTAGCGGTAAAAGCCTATAAGGCTGTCGGCGGAGAGGGATTTTCACGAGTAGACTTTTTCATTGATAAGAAGACAGGAAGAGTGCTGCTGAACGAAATTAACACGATTCCGGGCTTTACCAAATTCAGCATGTTCCCGCTGCTCTGGGAAGCTGCCGGAGTAAAATATCAAGATACCATTGAAAGGATCATTGAACTGGGCTATGAAAGATATAACATTAAGAATAGTAGGTAAACAATGTTACGAGGACTCGGAAGAAGAGCAGATGGAATTTATCACAGATGGGAAACTATATGTGAGGAATGAAGCGGTTTACATTGTCTATGATGAAAGCAAGGTTTCAGGAATGGAAGGCTGCAAGACCACGCTCAAAATAAAGGGCGACACGATGAAAATGCGTCGGATAGGACCAGCAGCACCCAATACGGAACTGTATTTTGAAAAAGGAAAGAGAATGAACAGCCTGTACGATACACCGTATGGATCCATGGATATTGAAGTTGTTACAAGGTTTGTACATAATAATCTGGATGCAGAAGCTTTGAAGGGCAATGTGGATATTGAATATCAGGTAAGCTTGCAGGGATATGCAGAGGCGAGAAGCCGACTGACTGTAGATGTTCTGGAATAGCAGGTACACTTTTGTTCGATTATGTTAAATCAAAGAATACTATATCATACCAAACAGAGATAAAGGAGAGAAAATGCAAAAGAGAGGTTTTGATGCAGAAAAGTATATTGAAGAGCAAAGACAGCACATATTGGAAAGGATCAGAAAAGGAGACAGCGAACGTTTGTATCTGGAATTCGGTGGCAAACTGGTACATGACAAACACGCGATGCGTGTTCTTCCGGGATTTGATGAAAATGCGAAGATAAAACTTCTGGAAAGAATGAAAGACCAGGCAGAGATCATCATCTGCATTTATGCAGGAGATATTATTAACAGCAAGACAAGGCAGGACTTTGGAATTACTTATGACCTGGAAGTTTTGCGCTTGATCGATATTTTCAGGAAACACGACCTGAAGATCAACAGCGTGGTCGTAACTCGTTACGAGGATGCCCCGGCTGTCAATCGCTTTATCAATAAGCTGGAAAGAAGAGACATTAAAACCTATAAGCATTATTATACGAAGGGATATCCGACCGATGTAGAAACCATCGTAAGTGAGGAAGGGTATGGAGCGAATCCATATATCGAAGTGGAAAAGCCGCTGATCGTCGTAACTGGTCCGGGCGGCGGAAGTGGGAAGCTCGCAACCTGTCTGTCACAGCTTTACCATGAATATCAGAGAGGGACCAAGGTAAGATATGCCAAGTTTGAAACGTTCCCAATCTGGAACCTTCCTTTAAAGCATCCGGTCAATATTGCATATGAAGCGGCGACGGCAGACCTGCGCGATGTAAATATGATCGACTCTTTCCATCTGGAAACTTACGGCCAGATGGCAGTTAACTATAACCGCGATCTGGAAGTTTTTCCGGTTGTAAAGCGGATCATCGAAAAAATCACAGGCGAATCGGAATACCAGTCGCCGACGGATATGGGAGTAAATCGTGTAGGCTTCTGCATTACGGATGACGAAGTGGTAAAAGAAGCCGCTGTCCAGGAAATTATCCGCCGCTTCATGATCGCGAAATGTGATTATAAAAAAGGAAAAATTTCAGAGGAGGCACTGGAGCGATCCGAACTTCTGATGAAAGAAGTAGGCGCCAGTGAAGAGGACAGAAAGGTTGTGAATGCAGCCAGGGAGTATGCGGAGTATAAGCGAAACTGCGATAAAAAGTACGAGAATGTGGTTGTTATGGCGATTGAAATGCCGGACGGCAGCATCGTTACAGGCAGAAGCAGCCGCAGAATGGTAGCGGCAGGGGCAGCCGTGCTCAATGCAGTGAAGAAAATTGCAGGCATTCCGGATGACCTTTATGTGATCGCACCGAATGTATTTAAGAGCATCCAGGAATTAAAAGGAGATATCCTCCATCACGACAGGACCAGCCTGAATCTGGAAGAAATTCTGACGGCATTATCAATTTCAGCGGAAAACAATTCCTGTGCGGATAAAGCTGTTCGTATGCTGGATCTGTTTAACGGCTGTAAGGCTCATTGTACGGCGATTCTCAGCGACAGAGACGAACAGACTCTCAGAAGCATGGGTATTGATGTGACTTGTGATCCTGAGTATCTGACGACAAATCTGTATTTTAATTAGTATTTGTCTAGGTGGAGATGGCCTGTGTTTTCTGCCAAAAGCAAGATAGGAAATCGTGCAGTGTGCTGCAGGTGATTATTGTAAATGTTAAAAAAATATTATGGACGAAATAAAATACTTTATTTTTCGGAAAAATGTGGTATAATTAATATATAACCAAGGTTAATTATTTAACGAGAATCCCGGTTCCGGGTTTCCCTAAAATAAGGAGGCATATTATAAAATGAAAAAGATTGGTGTATTAGGAACAGGTACTATGGGTGCCGGAATCATTCAGGTTTTAGCACAGAATGGTTATGAAGTTGTTATGAGAGCAAGAAGAGATTCTTCCATTGAAAAGGGTCTTGCAACCATTAAAAAGAATCTGGATAAGATGGTAGCAAAAGAAAGAATGACTGCAGAAGAGGCAGAAGCTACCTTTGCAAGAATTCATGGTTCTACAGACATCAACATTATCGCAGATGCGGATTTAGTAATAGAAGCCGCTACAGAAGACATGGAAGCAAAGAAAGCATTATTTGCAGAGCTGGATAAGCTTTGCAAGCCGGAAACTATCATTGCTACGAACACTTCATCCTTGTCGATCACTGAAATTGCAGCAGCAACAGGCAGACCTGATAAGGTTATCGGAATGCACTTCTTCAATCCGGTTCCTGCAATGAAGCTGGTAGAGATCATCAAGGGTCTTACGACTTCTGACGAAACGAAAGATACAATCATTGCCTTATCAGAAAAGCTTGGCAAGACTCCTGTAGAAGTTGCAGAAGCTCCGGGATTCGTTGTTAACAGAATCCTGATCCCTATGATTAACGAAGGTATCGGAATCCTGGCTGATGGTGTTGCTGATGCTAAGGGCATCGACACTGCTATGAAACTTGGTGCAAACCACCCGATGGGACCTCTGGAATTAGGTGACCTGATTGGTCTGGACGTTGTACTTGCAATCATGGATGTCCTTTACAACGAATATGGCGATCCGAAGTACAGAGCACACGTTCTTCTGAGAAAGATGGTAAGAGCCGGCAAGCTCGGAAGAAAGACAGGTGTTGGTTTCTACGATTATACAAAGAAATAGTTAACTTCTCTACATAAGTTAGGGGCTTTGTCAGAGCATTGTTTGACAGAGCCCTTGCTTTTTTTTGAAAAACAGTTTATAGTATTAGTACATTGTAATTTTTCTAGTCAGATTCTTATATCAGATTCTTAAAGCATAAGTCTGAAAATTTCTAAGAAAGGTGCAGTCCCAATGTCAGACTGCAAAAGGTATCAACGTGGAAGAAAAAACGATTTCTAAACGCACGCGTTCAAAAAAAGAAGACCCTGAAAAAGAAGCATCCGTTTCAGGAGATGCTGAAATTCATACAGAAACTAAGAAAAAAAGGAAAACAAATACCCAGTCTATACAGACGAAAGAAGCCAAAGAGCCGCAGGAATGCAAGGAAAATGAAAATGTGCAGGATGCGGATATCGTACAGGAAACCGAAGAGGTGAAGGAGCATCCAGAACAGGAGGATCGGCAGATAGGTCAGGAAAAGAAGGAGGAGAGACCGGAGGTAGAGGGCATCTTGGAAATCCAGGAAGAAAACAACTTTGGCTTTTTAAGATTTTCGAACTTTCTTACCAGTGAAAAGGATATTTATGTATCTCCGACCCAGATCCGCAGATTTAATCTGAAAACCGGAGATAAGATCAGAGGAATTACCCGGCTGCCGAAGGAAGGAGAACGTTTCGGGGCATTGCTGTATGTTCTGACAGTGAATGGAGATGAGCCGGGTGTAGCGATGAGAAGACCGGATTTTGATGATCTGACGCCGGTATTTCCTTACGAAAGACTGCGTCTGGAAGACGATCCGAAGGACTTGTCGACCAGACTGATCGACCTGGTAGCCCCGATCGGAAAAGGGCAGCGTGGTTTGATTGTGGCACCGCCGAAAGCCGGAAAGACGGTTCTCTTAAAGAAAGTTGCCAATGCTATTGAAAAAAAATATCCGGATGTGGAACTGATCGTACTTCTGATTGATGAAAGGCCGGAAGAGGTAACAGATATGAAACGTTCTCTGCATAGCGGAGAAGTTATTTATTCGACCTTTGATGAACTGCCGGCACACCATGTCAAAGTTGCGGAAATGGTGCTGGCTCGTGCACAGAGACTGGTTGAACATGGCAAAGATGTGGTAATATTATTAGATAGTATTACTCGTCTTGCAAGAGCCTATAACATGGTAGTACCTGCATCAGGAAGAACCCTTTCCGGAGGACTTGATCCGGGAGCACTGCACCGGCCGAAGAAGTTTTTCGGGGCGGCAAGAAAAATGGAAGAAGGCGGATCCATTACGATCCTGGCAACTGCTCTGGTGGAAACCGGAAGCCGAATGGATGATGTCATTTTCGAAGAGTTTAAGGGCACCGGAAACATGGAACTGCATCTGGACAGAAAGCTTTCTGAAAAGAGAATTTTCCCTGCGATCAGTTTGAACAAGTCAGGAACAAGAAGAGAAGATCTGCTGATGGATCAGGATGAGATGGAAGCAATCTGGGCAATGCGGCGTGCCATGTCGAACAGGGATCCGCAGGACGTTGCCGGCGAGATCATAGACAATCTGGCTCATACCAGAACAAATAAGGACTTCATACAGATCATAAAAAAGGTTCTATTGGATAAATAACCGGCAGTAAAAAAACAGAGGTAAAAAAGAATATGGATTTAAAGAGAATTTTCTTAAAAGATGCCTGCCCGACGTCCATCGGCGGGCAGGCAATCATGGAAGGCATCATGATGCGGGGTCCGAAGAGAACTGCGATTGCCATCCGCCTTCCAAACGGGAAGATACATATGAAGACACAGCCAACTCCGCAGGGAGGTAAATGGGGAAAGATTCCGATGGTACGTGGTGTTATCAATTTTATTACATCATTGATATACGGAACGAAAATATTGATGTATTCGGCTGATGTGCTGGAGGCAAATTATCCGGAGGAGTATCAGAAGGATAAATTCGATATCTGGATTGAAGAAAAAGTCGGAAAAGAGAAGGCCTGGAAGATCTTGATGGTGCTTTCGGTCGTACTGGCACTGGTAATGTCGATCAGTATTTTTATGCTTTTGCCGACGGTTATCGTAGGGTGGATGTCTAAGCTGACAGAGAACATTTTCGCTCTGAACCTGATTGAAGGTATTGTGAGAATTTTGATATTTGTCGCATATATTGCACTGATCTCCAAGCTTGGAGATATCAAGACGGTCTTTCAGTACCATGGTGCGGAGCATAAGACCATTCACTGCTTTGAAAATGGACTGGAACTGACTCCGAAAAATGCACAGACTTTTTACACACTGCATCCAAGATGCGGAACCAGTTTTCTGATGTTTGTCATGGTCGTTGCGATCCTGGTGCACGTCTTTATGGGATGGCCGAATGTATGGCTTCGTGTACTGTCAAGACTTTTGGTGCTGCCAGTTATAGCAGGAATTTCTTATGAACTGCTGAGATGGGCTGGAAGAAGTGACAGCTTGATTGTTGAAATCCTCAGCTTGCCGGGGCTGTATCTGCAGAAACTGACGACAAAAGAACCCAATGACGCACAGCTGGAAGTGGCGATCGCTTCGGTAAAGGCAGTTCTTAACGACGGCGATGACATTCCATATTTTGAGGGCATCTGTGATCTGGAAGGCAGACCGGTTGAAGGAGAAGTTGAATATTATGATCCTGAGGTATCCGATGGACCGATCAAGAAAGAAACATCAGAGGCACCGGATAAGGCAGATGTAAAATAGACAGATTAAGAGAAGGAAGAGTCAAAAGCAATGAGCTTATTGTTAAAAGAGTTAATTTCTATCGGAGTAAGAAGGCTTGCCGACTGCGGTGTAGCAGACAATGAAAATGATGCGAAAGAATTGTACTGCTATCTGGTAAAAACAGATCGGACAGGACTAATGATGCGTTGGTCGGAAATCGTTCCAGATAACCGCTGCGAGGCATATTTTGACCTGATCGAAGAAAGAGCGTCCAGAATCCCGCTACAGCATATCACAGGTGAGCAGGAGTTTATGGGCTATCCGTTTAAGGTTAATGAACATGTTCTGATCCCCCGTCAGGATACGGAGACTATGGTGGAGGATGCGGTAGAACTGTTGGAAAAGGGCAGTCTCCGTGGGCAGCCTTACGGAACAGGGAAACCTCTGAAAGGTGCTGAAGTCCTGGATCTGTGTTGCGGAAGCGGAGCGATCGGACTTTCCCTTTCCAAAACGGTAAAAGGCATTAAGGTTACCTGTTCAGATTTAAGCAAAGAGGCTTTGCAGGTAGCCCGTGAGAATAAAGAAAGTTTAAAGTGTGACGGCGTTTATTTTATTGAAAGTGATATGCTGGAAGGTGCGGCTTTTAACGGCCGCTTGAACACGAAAAAGTATAATCTGATCATTTCCAATCCTCCGTACATTGCCAGCCAGGTTATCGAAGGACTGGAGCCGGAAGTCAGGGAGCATGAACCGAAAATGGCTTTGGACGGCGGTGCTGACGGGCTTATTTTCTATCGCAAAATTGCGGAGCAGGTACCGGAACATCTCAAGAAGAAGGGGATTCTGATGATGGAAATCGGTTTTGATCAAAAAGATGCAGTTCAGGCTCTTCTTACAGAAACCGGACGATTCGAAAATATTATTTGCCTGCAGGATCTGACCGGAAAGGATCGGATTATAGTTGCAATGTTAAATGGTGTGAAACCAGATAAAAAGGCAAAAAAAGAATCCGCTCCCAAAGAAAAGAAGCGGAGAAGAGCAGATGAGCCTGTTGGTAAACATGAGCGTGTCTAATTTAATAAGAAAGTATATGAGCAGCGAACTTCGCTGCTTTTTCTTTTATCCCAGGAACAGATAAGATCTCGCCGGGACTGTTGGCTGTCTCGATCAGAGCAAATTCTGCCGGAAGTATCATATTTTTGTTCATATTGATGGCACCGACAATCTGCTGAGCAACAATATCTCCGCCGCTGTAGCCGGACACGATGACAGCATAAACACGCTTTGTGCTGAAATCATGAGTACGAAAGACCGCTGTAAGGCGGTTAATAAATGCCATAATATTCGCGCTGACAGAATCGTTGTAATTTGGGCAGATGAGAACCAGGATATCACTACGGATGATGGCAGGATAAACTTTTTCTGCGATGACACCGCCGTAGAAACAGTCTCCTTTTTCTCCGAAGTGTACGCAAGTGTCGTATTTGCACCCGCGGCAGTCCCAAATCTGACCATTGCGGACAGAAATTTCTTCGATTTCCGGCGGCTCGGAGAAAGCGTGTGCAGACAGGATTTCAGTATCCGACAGAGCATCTGAAACCATATGCCAGAGAGAAAGGCTGTTGGAGGTTTTGTGGTTGCCGGCATGGATCGCCAAAATCTTTGGGGTATCAGAAACAGAACTTGCTTCTGATACTCTGTTTTCCTCCGAAGCAGGTGGCACCGCGCGAGCCGCACTGCTCTGAGAAAGTAAAGTTTTCTGCACGAGTTTCTGATTGGAAAGGCGGGATTTGTGAAAGTCCAGGAGCTTTGAAAGCAGATTGACGCAGCTCTTGTGATATGCATTCAGCAGATCGGTATCCCAGATATGTGCAAGGGTCGAAAAGTTTTTCAGGTTGGACGTAGCCTCGACAAAAGGTTTTCCGGGGAATGTACAACCGGTCATATTGGCAGCGAAAACCAGCTTACGACCTGCGTCTTTCGTAAACCAGTCTCCCTGCATATTGTCAACGATCATGCCGCCGGTGCATCCGGAAAGCTTGTCTTTGTGAGAAAATTCAAAGAGAGAGCGCATAGCACAGTAATAGCCGAGTCCGGTACCTTTGTGATCGACGCTGATAAAAAAGAGGAGAACCGAATCTTTGAAGCCACCGCGCTGTAGGACGGTGTGAAATTCTGCAGTGCTGTTCAGAACGAAAATTTCAAGAGGAGTCTGCAGAGAGAATCCAGGGGATCTGGAAAATTCGTCTGCCTGCTTTTTCATCAATGCTATGACTTCGTCCATACGAGGGTTCTTTTCGTCTGCTAAAATTTCGATCAAATACAGCTTCATGATTTTTACCTCCAATTGATTTTCTATCTGAAAACGAGGCAACAGATTTTTATCGTTGCCGGAAACATTATACCTATGTCGACATCCATCCGGGGGATCCTTGTGATAATCAGGGATTAGATTCTGGCTAGCTGGAAGGTACCCCCTCCCCTTGGGGTATTTAGCATTAACGGCTTGTCGATTAAATTAATTTACATAAATTACGATATGCCAGCTCGATACGCTTGAACAAAGGTGCCGGAAGCGGCAGATCCTCATATTCAGGCATGTCGCCACAGATCCGGTTGCGAACACCCAGAAATGCACCTTGCCTGCCTTGTCCCAGATAAACGGAACTGTAGTTCCATTGACCGGAAAGTGTCAGCAGAAGGGAAATGGCACCCGAAGAAAGGGCAGGGGCAATGTATGGTTTAAAACCAAGCTCACGGATCTCGAGGTTGGCAGTGACCGTCTGTTCCGTCAGCCTGTGGGAAAGAGCATCGTCGTAATGCTCGATGCTGTTGGCAATCACAAGATCGCTGCCGTGAGGACCGAAGGCTCTGCCTTCTGTCAGATAAGAAGCAAGTGCAGGATCTTGATCTTTCTTTGCAAAATATTCGGCCCTCTTATTCATAACACCAAGGCCGTAACCGCGAATCTGTCCGGGAGCAAGTCCGGAGACAAGCAAAGCTTCTTTACATAAAGGATCGACAGGATCGGAAACCACTGCAAAAATACCCTTGAACGCATTGGATTTTGCGAGGGACGCATAGTGAGATACGATCTTTCGATTGGCTTCAAACTGCATCATGCGGACATCGCCGTCTGCGCCGACGGGCGGAACTGCCTTGCTGGCACAAAAGATGAACATATCGCAGTCAAACAGCGCTGACTCTGGTGTGATGACAACATTGGGGAGTTTCTTTGTGCAGAAAGGCCAGCCAATCTGATTCATCTCTGCTTCGTAGCGCATCATCATGTTTTCGTTCAGATCATAGATGCCGATCGTGTCGAGGATTTCGCCTCCCAGAAGTTTCAATCCGAGCAGCAGCGTCGCACCAACATCGCCCAGAGCAGCGATGTTAACCCGCATTCCGGAAGTTTTGAGAGGAAGGGGAAGCTTTAACGAGTCAGCTTCCGGGCAAAGTTCGTGGATATAATTTCTTTCAGCTGTCAGTTCTGCAGCAGGAACATCGCATACAGAACGGGTATCGAGTGTTGTCATAGAAAAATCTCCTTTTATTTTTCATACTTCTGGTTTTCTTTTGTGTGCCTTGTAAATCTTCCGGGCTGCAGGCTGCGAAATGCAAAGCAGGCGTACAGTGGCAGGTAATATGACTATTCAAACATTTTTTTCATGCGGATCAGTTTTTCAATATCTGCTTCTACGAAAGCGGAAGGTGCAGCACTTTGGTCGGCATGGATATTTAAGGTCAGATTCGGATCCTTTGAGTTTGTAACAGCCTCGCCCAACCGTTTCAGAGTCAGCTTTTGTTCGAACAGATTCTGATATTCCGCTTCCAGAGCTTTCAGGATGTCGCGTGCATTTTCCAGACAGGTCATGGAAAAATCGTAGAAGTGCTTTTCCGGGATCTTTCCAAGGAATGACGGAACGGCATACGGAAGAATCAGGTTCAGCGAAGGGATAGCTTCCAGCGAGCTTACCGGGATATTTTTATCTTTGATACTGTCGCCGCCCAGATAAGGATATAAAGCACTTTCGTCAATCCAGCATTTCAGGTTTGGGAGAAAGTAAGCACTGTCCACGCTCCGTTCTTTCAGCGTCATCAGATCACGCCCTCTGCCGGTCTGCACTCCGACTACCGTATCGACAACATTAACGTTGTTGGCTTTAAGGATTGGATCAATCTCGTTCATGCGATAGCCCTTATGAAGCAGATCGTCAACCAGGATAACCGGACGATTAAAGGACTGGATAGTACGGATCTGATTTTCAAGAGTAGAATAGAAACTTTTTTCTTCAATCGTAAAGCTGGTCACAGACCGGTTGAAATATTTTTCGGTATGAAGCGCCTTTGTCACCGTATTTGGAACGGCGGAACCTTCCAGAACCTTTCCAAAAGGAACAGCCATATATTTTCCATAGGATTTTTCTTTATACGGAACCGAATCAATACCATTAATCCTGCAGATCAGCTGAATGATCTTATGGTACATGATATTGGAATTGTACGAAAGAATCAGCTCTCCGGGATAAATCTGCGTCAACATAGAGAGCAGGCGGTTGTGAGCTTTTTCTACAGCGTTGAGAACTGCGCGCCGTTTGTTGAGCGGATGTTTGATGATCGTATCCATATTTTTAAATATAATGACAGGCGAACGCATATCTGCGGCATAAATCGGTTGGCCGTAAGATGGGGCAATGTTGATAAATCCCTGCTTTTCAACGACTGCCAGCGTTTCCTGTGAAAGTCCTGCCTGATCACATGGGTGGTAGACAACATAGGTACAGTCGCGGGCAAGCAGTTCTGAAAGAATCTCAACCAGAGCAATCTGCTCGAGATTGGTAATGGTACTGCGCTTTGCTGTCCATAATCCCTGGATAACTGCGATGGAGCCAGCGGACTGTCCACGGATATAGGCAGCAATGTCCTGATCTCCGAATGTGTGCAGCAGATCAATGCTGTCAACTTTCTTTACAGCAGCCAAAGCCGTTACTTTATTGTCAAATTTTCCGTCGCGGATAGAAAGCATCCGGATACCGGGATCAGACAGACACTGGCGGAGCGTGTCCATGTTATATCCCTGCTGCAGCAGGTCGTTCTCCAGATCAGAAAGATAAGTGAAGCTGGCAGACGAGCTGCTAAAAAAGCTTTCCAGCAAAATATCCTGTGACTGTAGAATGTGTTTGTAGGCAGGCTCTCTCATATACAGGCCGTTTTCAAAAATATAGTTTTGGGCAACCGGATCAATCAAGTTGGAAATATCTCGGTTAGAGTCGATGTTTTCTCTGATCCTGGTTGAACTGATATCTTCAAAATATTCTTCCAGATGGAGATTCAGGATTTCGCCGGTAATCGGATAATGGGAACTACCGGAAACACCATCTTTCCGTTCGTCCGATGTACGTTTAAAGATGATGTGATTCAGAGAGTGGATCGAATTTTCGCAAGGAGGCATCCGGTAGCAGGATGCGTTTTCCACCACATCACTACCTGCTGTAAAATAGAGTTCCCGCCCTTCGAAAAGCTTTTTCAGTCTGGCAAGATCAGAAGGGTTCGCAATATTGACCGGAATGTCGTCCGGGAAAATATAAATATTTTCTTCATCAGAAACCGACATGCTCATGATCTTTCTCCGCTGCAGACGTGGCTGGGTTTTCTTGGACCAGCTGAATTCGTCCAGTGCTAGATAAACCTCACAGCCCATATCGCGGATTTCCCGGGCAATCGCCTTGTGGCTCAGGCTGAACGGGTCAAACGTTCCGGGAAAGAAAGCGATTTTTTGGGGATCGTGGATGTTGAAAGCTCCAATTTCCAGTTCATATTCACAGATAAAACGATACATGTGTTTCAGTGCGGCAGCGTTATTGAAAAAGTCCAATTCCGTTTCTTGACGGTTTTCATATAAAGTCAGGATCCGTTTTCCACAATGACAGAAGATATCATATTTATCTTCTAAGGTCAGGTGCTGTGAACCGAACAGATTTCTGCCGATCGTCCACAGGGCTTCCTGGCTGATCGCTACATTATAGTTTGCAAAACCGCGGACGATCATGCTGAGCAGCTTATATTTGCGGGCACTTCTGCGTTCCTCATTTTCTTTGTGACCAAAGAATGTTTCGTACTGACCGTAGTTTTCCAGCAAAACACCCAGCGTATGCAGAACTGCGGCTGCAACCTGTCCGTTTGCCGATGCAAAGAGATTGGCAAGATCAAGGATCAGTTCATCCAGTTCCCGTGGTGGCAGATGAAGCATGATGACACCCAGATAGTCAGGAATGTATTTGGAAAACTGGTAGTCCCCGATTTCCAGTCCTTTTCCCAGTTCTACGGCAATTTCGTTCCGTTGCTCCAAAGGCAGTTTATCAATGATAGAGACCAGTGCAACACCGGCACATTTTCTTACAACGACGGTTTCGCTGACTTTGATCAGGTTACCAAGATGGGTTGCTGCATGCAGTGCCTGTCCATCGCGGGATTCATCCTGAAGAGAACGGAGCATCAGTTGTATGTTAGCAATCTTAACCGGCCATGGAGTGTTTGCTTTCAGGTTGTCCAGATACATTTCGGAAAGTTCTTCTTTTGAAAGAGCATTTTGCGGATGAAAGCCCAGACACGCTTTTACTTCCCTGCAGTATTCTTCATCAAAACGATGACCAAGCAAGTGATGACGAAGGTCGATGGCCGCCATCTTTGTTCCCAGTTCCTGATCTGGCATAGCAATGATGCGGTCTGCAAAATTTAAAATTATGTTTTTATGGTTTTCTGTGCAGAACGCAGGATTCAGGGTAATGGCGGTCTGAAGCAGTGCTTCTGTATTCCGCTGGGTCAGACTGTCAGAAGCGTACCATAGAGCCAGTTCATCCATGCAGTCTTTTCTCTGACTTGGCAGACTGCTTGAAAGAAGTGCAGAGGCAATGCTTTTCAGACTGTTCTCGATCCATTTTTTATGCTGATCCGTCAGTTTATAGTCCGGCATCAGAACAGTATTCAAAATTTCTTTCCACAGAGAAAGATTGGTAATGTCCTTACGAGGAAGAGCCGCACCTGCAGGCAGCTCTTTTTTATATTCTTCGTTGAAATGTGCAATAATCAGACCGATAACTTCGCCCGCCTGGTTACGGATGTCGCTTTCTTTGTGAACCAGAAGTTCCGTAAGAAAACGAATGGTCATCAGCTTTTGCTTTTCTGTCATATAAGTGGAATATTCTCCAAAGATGGAAACATAGGTGCGAAGATTCTTCCATTGCTTTTCGCTACGGGCAGTTTCCAGCAAATTGGCGAAATCGTCCTGGTTGTAGAATTTGTTCATCAGTTTGATGTTGTGTTCCACAGAAAGATTTTTCAGAACCGTTACAACTTCGTTTGTACGAAGAAGTGCGAAATTCCTTGATTCCTTCGGTATCGGAGCAGGAGGGATACTTACCGGTGTTTCCGGAAGATTTACGTTAACACCCAGAGC